>DASSLB010000100.1:0-16978 GCA_035689945.1 Gaiellaceae bacterium
GGCTTCGAGATCAAGGAGTTCGCGATCGGTCTCGCGGCGGGGATCATCTTCGACGCCACCGTGATCCGTGCCCTGCTCGTGCCGGCGCTGATGCGCCTGCTCGGGGACGCGAACTGGTGGCTACCGCACTGGACGCGGAAGGCGCTGTTCATCGGCCCCGAACGGCGGCAGGAGTCTCAGCCGGCGCTCGAGGCCTAGGACTCAGGCGGCGGCGAAGCGCTTGGCGGCGCGGGCGCGAGCCCGCTCCGCCTCGACCTCGCGGTCGCGCGGCGGCGCTGTCGTCACGAGCGAGTCCAGCAGCCGTTGCGTCGCCGACGCGACCTCCTCGATCGCGTGGGCGAAGGCGTGCTCGTTCGCCTTCGAGGGCTTCGTGAAGCCGCTCACCTTGCGTACGTACTGCTCCGCGGCGAGGCGAACCTCGTCCGTGGTCGCGACAGGCTCGAAGTTGTAGAGCGTCTTGATGTTCCGGCACATGACCTCATGAATACCATGACCCGCGCGGAACGGCAGTTCCGTCCTTCGTCATGGACCGTCCGGTACTCCACGCCTTTGTCCAGCAGCTCGTCGAGCACGAGCGCCTCGCCGAGCTCGTAGAGGCGCTGCCGACGCGCGTCCGGGTGTCGGAGCCTGCGCTGCCGCTCCTGCTTGCCACGCTCCATGAACGGCTCGAGCGAGGCATCGTTGTGCTTCTCCCGGAGGATGCGGATGCCCGCGACGCCGCGGAGAGCGCCGCCTGGTTCCTCGGAGACGACGCGGTCGGACTCCTGCCGAGTCGCGGCGTCACCTGGGAGTCGGGGCTGGCACCTCCGCCGCACCTCGTCGGCGAACGGGCGCGGGCCCTTCGCGTACTCGAGCGCGGCGGGCTCGTCTGCGCCTCGGCGCGCGCGCTCGCCGAGGGGCTGCCGCCGGCGGAGGCGCGGGCCGAGCCGGTCGAGCTGCGCTCGGGCCTCGAGCTCGGCGTCGAGGGGATCGGGGAATCGCTCGCCCTCGCGGGGTACCAGCGGGTGGAACGCGTCGACGACCGCGGCCAGTTCGCGGTGCGCGGCGGCATCGTCGACGTCTTCCCGACGACCGGACGCGAGCCGCTGCGCGTCGAGTTCTTCGGCGACGAGATCGAGTCCGTGCGCGCCTTCTCGCCCTTCACGCAGCGGGCGCTTCACCCGGTCGCCGAGGCGACGCTGTATCCGGCCGCCGAGCGCAGCCTGGACCTCGTCGAGCCCGAGCTCGCGGACGACAAGGCCGACGAGACGGTCAGCGAGGTTCCGGACGATCTCGTGCCGGCGCTCGACGGCCCGCCCGACTTCGTCTTTCAGCCCGACGATGTGCGCAGCGTCTGGGAGGAGAACGGGGTCGCGAACCCGCCTTCGCTCGCCGGAACGACGGAGCTCGACCCGTTCCCGCAAACTCAGCCGTTCGCCTTCGAGGCCCAGCGGCCCGCGATCGCCGCGCGCGGTCTCGCCGAGGCCGAGAGCGAGCTCGCGGCGCTGCTTCGCTCGGGCCAGCGCGTCGTCGTCGCTTTCCCGCACCGCGGCGAGGCGCTGCGGACGCAGAACCTCCTCCGCCGGGTCGAAGCGCGGGTGCTCGAGCCGGGAGAGGGGCTGCCGGAGGATCCCGAGCTCCTTTTCGCCATCGCTCCGGCTCGTCGCGGTTTCGTCTGGCGCGATCTCGGGCTCGTCCTTCTACCCGACCACCAGGTCTTCCGCCGGCGCGTGCCGCGCGAGCGCCGGCTCGGCGGTCGCGCGTTGCAGTCGTTCGCCGACCTCCGCACGGGCGACTACGTAGTCCACGAGGACCATGGCGTCGGCAAGCTGCTCGGGTTCGAGACGAACACCGTCGCAGGAACCACGCGCGACTACCTCCTGCTCGCGTTCCGCGGCGAGGATCGGCTCTACGTCCCGCACGAGCAGCTCGGCAAGGTCTCGCGCTACGTCGGCGCCGACGCCTCGGCGCCCGCGCTGTCGAAGCTCGGAGGCAAGGCATGGCAGACGCTCAAGTCGCGCGCGCGGGAGTCGGTGCACGAGCTCGCCGGCGACCTGATCCAGCTCTACGCGCAGCGGCAGACGCAGGAGGGAGTGGCGTACGACCTCTCGAGCGAGTGGCTGCCGCAGCTCGAGGCGAGCTTCCCGTATCGCGAGACGCCGGATCAGGAGGCGGCGATCGAGGCGGTGAAGGAGGACCTCGAGACGCCGCGGCCGATGGACCGGCTCGTATGCGGCGACGTCGGCTTTGGCAAGACCGAGGTCGCCGTGCGGGCGGCGTTCGCCGTCGCCGTCAACGGCCGGCAGGTGCTCCTGCTCGCGCCGACGACGATCCTGGCGGAGCAGCACTTCAACACTTTCCGGGATCGCTTCCGCGACTTTCCGGTACAGGTCGAGATGGTCTCCCGCTTCGTGCCGCCCAAGGAGACGAAGCGGATCCTCGGGGAGTTCACCGCGGGCAAGGTCGACGTCCTGATCGGTACGCACCGCGTGCTCAGCCGCGACGTGATCCCGAAGGAGCTCGGGCTCGTGATCCTCGACGAGGAGCAGCGTTTCGGCGTCGCGCAGAAGGAGCTGCTCAAGTCGCTGCGGCTCGAGGTCGACGTCCTCACGCTCAGCGCGACACCGATCCCGCGCACGCTCCACCTCTCGCTCGCGGGGATGCGAGACATCTCGATCATCGAGACGCCGCCGGAGGGACGCCGTCCGATCAGGACTACCGTCGGCGAGTACGACGAGGAGCTCGTGAAGCTCGCGCTCGAACGCGAGGCCGGCCGGGAGGGGCAGGCGTTCTTCCTCCACAACCGCGTCGAGACGATCGAGGAGCGCGCGGCGCAGCTGCAGCAGCTCTGTCCCGGGCTGCGCTTCCTCGTCGCCCATGGGCAGATGCGCGAGAGAGAGCTCGAGGAGCGAATGCACGCCTTCCTGCGCGGGGACGCGGACGTGCTCGTCTCGACGACGATCATCGAGTCGGGGATCGACATCCCACAGGCGAATACCCTCATCGTCGAGCGCGCCGACATGCTCGGGCTCTCCCAGCTCTACCAGATCCGGGGGCGCGTCGGCCGCTCCGACGCGACCTCCTTCGCGTACCTCTTCTATCCCGACACGCGCGAGCTGACGCCGGAGGCTCGGGCGCGCCTCGCGACGCTGGCCGATCACACGGAGCTCGGTGCGGGCTTCGCAATCGCGATGCGCGACCTCGAGATCCGCGGCGCCGGCGAGCTGCTCGGCGCAGAGCAGTCCGGGCACGTCGCCGCGGTCGGCTTCGAGCTCTACGTCGAGCTGCTGAACGAAGCGGTCGCGGAGTTGCAGGGACAGAAGCGGGTCGCGGCCCGGCCGGTGCGGGTGGACGCGCGCGTCGACGCATATGTTCCTGCGCCGTACGTCGACTCCGAAGCGCTCCGCATCGATGTCCACCGCCGGCTCGCGCTGGCGGAGACCGAGGACGAGCTGCGCGAGTTGCAGGCGGCGCTCGAAGACCGCTTCGGGCCGTTGCCGGAGCCGGTCGAGAACCTGTTCCGGATCCAGGAGGCGAAGATCAAGGTCGCACTCCTCGGCGCGGACTATCTCGTCTTTCAGAGTGGCAAGGCGACGGTCGGGCGGCTCGTCCTCGGCTCGGGTGAGCTGCGCGAGCTCCGTGACCGGGCCAAGACGGCCGTCTACGTTTCGGCGAAGCAGGAGGTGAGCCGCCGCGCACAGGAAGGAATTGCGGAGGCGGTCGAGCTGGTCGATGCTATCTTGGACGCGCGCCGCGCGGCCTGAGCTGCTTTTTGGCTGCAAACCGGCGTTTCCCGCGACATCGACCTCACTGGATGGAAATGAAGACTCGCGTGCCTTTTCTCGCCCTGACTCTTGTAGTCGTGGCTGTTCTCGCCGCCGGGTGCGGCGGTGGCGGCAACGGCTCGGTGCCCTCTGACGCTGTCGCCAAGGTCGGCTCCACCTCGATTTCGAAGTCGACCCTGACGAGCCTGATCAACGTGGCTTTCGCGCGCTACAAGGCGCAGAAGCAGCCTGTGCCCAAGGTCGGCACGGCTGCGTACTCGCAGCTCCGCGACCAGGCCGTCACGTTCCTCGTGCAGGAAGAGGAGCTCACGCAGGAAGGGGCCAAGCTCGGTGTCTCGGTGTCGCAGAAGGACCTCGACAAGCGGGTCGCGCTGATCAAGACCACGTACTACCACGGCAGCCAGAAGAAGCTCGATGCCGAGCTGAAGAAGGACGGCATCACCCTGGCCGAGCTCGAGCAATACAACCTCAAGCCGCAGCTGCTCAGCGAGAAGCTCGAAGCCAAGGTGACGGAGAACGTCAAGGTGTCGACGTCGGACGCGCAGAAGTACTACGACCAGAACAAGGCGACGTTCACGACGCCGAAGACGCGCGAGGTGGCGCACATCCTGGTCTCGAGCAAGAGCCTCGCGGACCAGATCGAGACGAAGCTCAAGAATGGCGAGAGCTTCGCAAAGCTGGCGAAGAAGTACTCCAAGGACACGGGCTCGGCGCAGCAGGGCGGCAAGCTCTGCGTCGCACACGGCGGCTCGAGCGGGGCGTGCTCACAGACGGTGCCGCCGTTCGACAAGGCGGCGTTCTCGCTCAAGACGAACGAGATCTCGGCGCCGGTCAAGAGCGTCTACGGCTGGCACATCATCCAGGCGCTCGGCCCGGTGAAGCCCGCCCACACGCAGACGTTCAAGGAAGTCGAGGCGCAGATCAAGACCAACCTCGCCCAGCAGCAGAAGCAGACTGCGTGGTCGGACTGGCTCGCCAAGGTGAAGAAGGACTACAGCGGCAAGGTCTCGTACCAGACGGGCTATGCGCCGGCGACGACGTCGGTACCGACGATCACGACGCCGACGACGACCGGCTGATTTGCCTGCCGCCGGAGGCGGGAACTTCTCGCCGGGCGCCGGCGGCTCCGCCGCCGGCGCTTCCAGCGACACGGGAGCGGCTGAAGCTCTCCTCGAGCTGCAGCGCTTGACGGTGCGCCTGCGCCGCGACTGTCCGTGGGATCGCGAGCAGACGGCGGCAACGATCGTGCCGCACACCGTCGAAGAGGCGTACGAGGTCGCGGACTCGGCGCTCGCCGGCGACGACGAGAAGCTGCTCGACGAGCTCGGCGACCTTCTCTTCCAGGTCTACTTCCTCGCGCTTCTGCTCGAAGAGCGGGGCGTGGGCGACCTGGGACAGGTGGCCCGTGGCGTGCACGAGAAGCTCGTGCGGCGCCACCCGCACGTCTTCGGCGACGTCGAGGCACGGACGGCCGAGCGCGTGCGCTCGAACTGGGAGCGGATCAAGCGCGAGCATGAGGGCCGCGAGGGCATTTTCCACGACGTCGGGGAGGGGCTCCCCGGGCTCCTCTACGCCCGCAAGATCCAGCAGCGCGCGAAGGCTGTCGGCTTCGAGTACCCGGATCTCGCCGGTGCAATGGCCGATCTCGCCGACGAGCTTCGCGAGCTCGACGAGGAGCCGTCGGGCAGCGAGCTCGGTGACGTCCTCTTCGCGGCCGTGAATGTCGCGCGCAAGCTCGAGGTCGACCCCGAGCTCGAGGTGCGGCAGGCGGCGAAGCGCTTCCGCCGCCGGGTCGAGGTGGCAGAGGAGCTCGCGACCGGCGACGGCAAGGATTGGACGGCGCTCCCGCTGGACGAGCAGGATGCGTACTTCGACCGGGCCAAGGGGGCCGAATGAGCGCGATCACCCAAGTCCACGCCCGCCAGGTTCTGGACTCTCGCGGGAACCCGACCGTCGAGGTCGAGGTGGTCGCGGGCCGGCACGGAAGGGCGATCGTCCCCTCCGGCGCGTCGACCGGCGTGCACGAGGCCGTCGAGCTCCGCGACGGTGGGAGCGCCTGGAGCGGTAAGGGCGTCTCGATGGCGGTCGCCAACGTGAACGGCGAGATCGCGGATGCCGTCCGCGGGCGCGACGTGATGGATCAGGAAGGCCTCGATCGCGCGCTGATCGAGCTCGACGGGACGCCGAACAAGGGGCGGCTCGGCGCGAACGCGATCCTCGGCGTCTCGCTCGCCGCGGCCAAGGCCGCGGCTGCCGAGGCCGGCGTCTCGCTCTTCCGCCACCTCGGCGGTGAGGATGCGACGACCTTGCCCGTCCCGATGATGAACGTCATCAACGGCGGGGCGCACGCCGACAACTCAATCGACCTGCAGGAGTTCATGGTCGTGCCCGCCGGCGCGGGCTCGTTCTCGGAGGGGCTCCAGGTCGGCGTCGAGGTGTACCACGCGCTGAAGAAGCTGCTCTCCGAGCGCGGCCTCTCGACCCTCGTGGGCGACGAAGGCGGGTTCGCGCCGGACCTCGAGGCGAGCGAGGCTGCGATCGAGTTGATCCTCGAGGCGGCCGGGCGCGGCGGTCACCGCGAACGCGTGGCGATCGCGCTGGACCCGGCGACGAGCGAGGTCTTCGCCGACGGTGTTTACCGGTTCGAGGGTCGCGAGAAATCGAGCGCCGAGATGCCCGGCTTCTGGGCGGAGATCGTCGAGCGCTATCCCGTCGTATCCATCGAGGACGGCGCAGCGGAGGACGACTGGGACTCGTGGCAGGCGCTGACCGCACAACTCGGTGACCGCGTGCAGCTCGTCGGCGACGACCTCTTCGTCACGAACACCGCCCGGCTGCAGGAGGGCATCGACCGCGGCGTCGCCAACTCGATCCTCGTCAAGGTCAACCAGATCGGCACGCTGACGGAGACGATCGAGGCCGTCCGCTTGGCCCACTCGAACGGCTACACGGCGGTGATGTCCCACCGGTCGGGTGAGACCGAGGACGCGACGATCGCCGATCTCGCCGTGGCGCTCGGCACCGGCCAGATCAAGACGGGCGCGCCGGCGAGAAGCGATCGTGTGGCGAAGTACAACCAGCTCCTCCGGATCGAGGAGGAGCTTGGTGACAGCGCGGTCTATCCGGGATGGGGTGCGTTCTCCCGCCTGACGCGTTAGTACCCTGAGGCGATGGCGATCGATCGCCGGACGAAGATCGTGGCGACGCTGGGACCGGCGTCCGAGTCGAGGGAGCGCCTCCGCGCACTGATCGAGGCAGGGGTGGACGCCGTCCGCTTCAACCTCTCGCACGGGACGCACGAGGGGCATTCCGAGCGGGCGTGGCTCGTGCGCGAGATTGCGGCCGACCTCGGCCGTCCGGTGGCGCTGATCGGCGACCTGCAGGGGCCGAAGCTCCGGATCGGCGAGCTCGCGGAACCGGTCGTCCTCCACACCGGGGACAAGATCAAGGTCTGTGCCGAGGGAGTGGCGACGGACGGGGAGCTCCCGATCGCGCCGGCCGTGATCGGGGACGTGCTCGAGCCAGGCCACGAGGTGCTGATCGACGACGGGCTTGTCCGCCTCCGCGTCGACGAGGTCGAGAGCGGCCGCGCGTCCTGCGCGGTGGTCGTCGGCGGTCTCGTCAGCTCGCACAAGGGCGTGAACCTCCCGGGCGTGCCAGTGCCGATCCCCTCGCTCACGCGCAAGGACTTGGCGGATCTCGAGTGGGCGATCTCGACGGGCGTGGACTTCGTCGCGCTCTCCTTCATCCGCTCGCCGGCGGACGTGCGCGACTTGCGCGCGCTGCTCGAGCAGGCCGACTCGCACGCACACGTGATCGCGAAGATCGAGAAGTCGGAGGCGGTCGACGTCCTCGATGACATCCTCGCCGAGACCGATGCGGTGATGGTCGCGCGCGGCGATCTCGGCGTCGAGATCGGGCCTGCTCTCGTCCCGCTCGTTCAGAAGCGGATCATCCACAAGGCGCTCGAACGCGGGAAGCCGGTGATCACGGCGACCCAGATGCTCGAGACCATGGTGCACTCGCCCGAGCCGACGCGGGCCGAGGCGAGTGACGTGGCGAACGCCATCCTCGACGGCACCTCGGCCGTGATGCTTTCCGGCGAGACGGCCGTGGGGGAGTACCCGGTCGAGGCGGTCGCATACATGGACCGGATCGCGCGCGCCGTCGAGCCGAGCCTCGACTACCGGCACGAGCTCCCGGAAGCGACCGACAACCCGACGATCGGCCAGGCGATGTCGAACGCCGCGTGTGATCTCGCCGAGGCCTTGCAGGCGAAGGCGATTCTCGTGCCGACGTTCACCGGCCGGACGGCGAACGCGGTCGCGCGTCTGCGTCCCCGGCGGCCGATCGTCGCGCTGACGCATGTCGACTGGGCGATGCGGCAACTCGCGCTGGAGTGGGGCGTGACGCCGGTGATGATCTCCGAGACGGGCGACGTCGAAGACCTGTGGCGGCTCGCGGTCGATGCCGCGCGCGAGGCCGGAATCGTGGAGACCGGCGACCGGGTCGTTACCACTGCCGGAACCGCGGTCAACATTCCCGGCACCACGAACGTGATCAAGGTCGACGTCGTCCCGTAGCCGCAGGACCTCCGCGACGGCCGGAGAACTCGGGCGGGATGGCTGCGAGGAAGAAGCGCCGCCGGCGCATTGGTGTACCGATTGCCCGCCGGTGGTTCGCGGTTGGAGCTCTCGTGCTCGTCGGGCTCCTCTACTACCGGCCGCTGCACGACTTCGTCCAGGCTCGCTCTCAGCGCGCGGTGCGGGTTGCGGCGGTGCGGGAGCTAAGGAGGAAGCACGACCGGCTCGAAGGTCAGCTTCGGCGTGCCTCATCGCTCACGGTTCTCACGCAGCAGGCGCGTTCGCTCGGTTACATCCGCCCGGGCGAGCACCTCTTCATCGTCAAGGACATTCCGCAGTGGCGGCACGGGAAGCATGGTTCTCGGCATGCTGCCTCTCGTGGTCACGGACGCTGATCGAGCCGTCGTAGCGCGCCAGCTCGGGCGGGAGCCACGGACGCTTCACCGCGTCGCTGTCCGCTGTCCGTTCGGCGCACCCGCAGTCACGGAGCAGAGTCCATACGGTTCCGACGGCGAGCCGTTCCCGACGACGTACTACCTCACGTGCCGCCATCTCGTCACGGCCCTGTCACGACTCGAAGCCGCCGGTGGAGTCGAACGCTGGAGTGACGCCGCGCGCACCGACCCCGCACTTGCCGCGAGCCTCGCCGCCGGCGACGAGGAGCAGCGGCGGTTGCGTCGAGAGCTCGCGGGCACCGAGACCGGAAGCGACGGTGGAGATTCGCTCGAGTACGGGATCGGTGGGTCGCGGCGGAGCGGCGGCCTCAAGTGCCTCCACGCGCACTCCGCCTTCGCCCTCGCGCGCCCAGGCTACGAGCTCGGCGAGCGGATACTCGACGAGGTCGAGCCGCGCTGGCCCGAGCGGTGCTGCTCCCTATGAACTCGCATCGATGAGCCAGGTCTCGATCGCGCGACACGAGTGGGAGGAGGGAAGCCGGCGCCTCGAAGCCTCCGCCCGCGAAGACCTGCATCGGTACGGGCAGCTGCTGGAGCTTCTCGCCCTCGTGCTCGCCGAGCTGCGCAAGCGAGTGGGGCAGACGTACACGCTGGAGGAGCTTGCCTCCGCCTACGGGGAGTCCGAGCGCTGGGCACACGAGGTGCTCCACGAGCGAGCCGAGGTACCAGGGTGGCCGCGCGACCTCGCGACCGTCGTGGCGGCCGCATTCGACGCGTACCAGCGCGGCGCCGTCGACTACGAGCCATGAGGATCCGCGCGTAGACCCACATCCGCGTGTAAAAAGTAGGAGGTTTGGACAAGTTCCCACCGATGAATTTCCGCGATGAGGGCGCCCGCCGCGATCCGGAGTGGCTGACGCTCGGGCAGGCCGCACGGTTTCTGGGGGTTGCTCAGAGCACGATTCGCAAGTGGTCCGACCAGGGCCGTGTGCCGGCGTTCTACACCCCCGGCGGGCACCGTCGCTTCCGGCGCGGAGACCTCGACGCGTTCCTCGCTCGCTCAGGGCCCGGCCGCCAGCAGGCCGGCCCGGCCGTCCTCCTCGTCGACGACGACGAGCGGATGCGCGAGCTCGTCCGCACCGAGCTCGAGCGCGAGGGCTACGACGTGCAGGAAGCGGCGAGCGCCGACGAGGGGCTCGCGGAGATCGAGAAGCGCAAGCCGGAGCTCATCCTCCTCGACGTGATGATGCCGCACGTCGACGGCTGGGAGATGCTGCGGAGGATCCAGGAACGCTACGGCGCGGGTGCGATCCCGGTGCTGATGTTCAGCGGCCAGGTCGACGAACAGGCGAGGCGGCAGGCCGCCTCGAGCGGCGCCCGCGGCTTCATCGGCAAGCCGTTCGACCTCGCGGAACTCGTCGCGCAGGCGAAAGCCGTCGTTCCGGTTTAGCTCAGGGCAGGTCTTCGGCCGTGCGGAGCATGCCCGCGCCGAGCAGTCCGAGCGCCGCTAGCAGGCTGAGGTAGAGCCCGATCCCTCGTCCTGCCGACGGGAAATACACGTCCGGTACGGAGATCAGCCGGATGAGGACGAAGATCACGGCGAGCGCTCCGAGCGCGATCAGCAGTAGCCGGTCCGGCACAGCTGCGGGCAGCAGGATTCCGGCTTCCCGCGACGCCTCGAGGATCAGGGTCGCGAGCCCGACGAAGAAGACGAGCTTGCCGAGCGCGCCCGAGTGCCAGCCGGTCACCGACAGCGTCAGCCCGTTCGCCAGTGTCCCTGCGTACCAGTCGGTGAACGCGGAGATGCAGAGGACCAGACCCGAGACCCAGGCGAGCCGGACGCCCCAGCTGCCGACGATCGGCGTCGTCCGCTCCGGGCGCGGCGTTCGGCGCTGCTGGCGCATCCGGAACGGGCGGGGGGCTGGCTCCGGCGTTTGCACACGCGCAGTATGGGCACAAAAGCGGATCAGGTGCGTGCGGGGCGTGCCTTCTCCGAGGACGAAGAGGCGCGCTCCTAGGGGGATACTTCTAACCATGAGCCCTCTCGGCGTCGAGTCCAGGGAAGCCCGCGTGCCTGTTCCGTCGCTCGCCGCCCTCGTGCGTGCGGTGGCGGCCGCGGCTGTGGCGGAGACGGCACCGGAGGCGCTTCGCGCGCTCGCAGACGCTGCGCAGACGGTGACGGGCGCCAGCGTAGCCCTCGTGCGGGCACCCGACGCCGGTGGGGAGAAGCTCGAGGCTGTGGCTGTCGCCGCGTCGCGGGTGCTCGCGGCCGAGCTCGAAGGAACGGTCTTGGCGGCGACAGAGCTGCCGGACAGGACACTCGACGATCTCGCCGAGGCACCGCACGCGGTGCAAGCGATCGCAAAGCGCGTCGGCGCCACGCAGCTCTTGCTCGTGCCGGCACGCGCGAGTGGCTTCGCGGTATCGGTGGAGCTGTTCCATTCCGGTGAGGCGCTACGAGCGGGCCAGCGTCTCGCCGCCGAGCTGTGCGCGGCTCAGGCGGCGCTCGTGCTCCGCGCGTTCGCGGCTGACGGGGACGCGTCCTCGCTCGTTCGCCCGGCACTCGAGCTGGCGGGCGAAGCGCTCGCAGCTGCGTTGCACGAGCAGAACGCCGCGGCCGAGGTCGTCCGGCTGGCGGCCGGCGTCGCAGGTGCCTCTGCCACGATCCTCTGGGAGAGCCGCGAAGGCAGTCTTGTCCCGAGCGCCTCGTGGGGCTTTGAAGTTGGCTCCGACCTTGGCGCGGCGCGCGAGGCCGCACAACGCACGCTGGGCGAACCTGGGCCGGTTCGCGCACACGCCGCGGGGTTGCCCGAAAAGTGCGCAGTTTCGACAACGCTGCCGCTCGGGCATCCTCCGCTCGGCGTCCTGCAGCTCTTTCATGCCGCGGAGGACGAGCCGGACGCTGAGCAGCTCGCCAGGCTGGCGACGTTCGGCGTGCGTGCGGCTCACGCGCTCCGAACGGGTGAGCGGGCCCGGCTTCTCGAGCTCGAGCTCGAGCGGACGCGTGCGCTGCTCGAGGTGATCGCGCAGGCGACGGCAGAGCTCTCCGTGTCGCACACGCTCGAGACGGCGGTCGAACGTGTCGCCGAGCTACTCGGAGTCGAGCGGGTGGCGGTCTACCTCCGAGGCGCTGACGATGTGGAGCTCGAAGAAGCGGTGAGCCGTGGTCTCGCGGGCCCGCACGCCTTGGTCGCAGATCGGTTGCTCGACGTCGCGCTCGGCCCGTCGCGCGACGGAGCGGTGCTGCAGATCGTCGATGTCGCCCGCGACCCCCGACTGACGGTGGCCGGAGCCGCGGCCAGGGAGACCGGAATCGGCTCGGCACTCGCGGTTCCGCTCGTGGCTCGCGGCGATGTCGTCGGACTTCTCGCCGCCTACCCGTCGGGGCGACGGTCGGCCGGAGAGCACGAAACGGCTCTGCTGGCGGCGCTGGCCGGGCAGCTTGCGGTCGCCGTCCAGAACGCACAGCTTCACGAGCAGACGACGCGCCTTGGAGAGGAGCGCGAGGCGGCTCTCGCCGCCGAGCGGGCCTCTGCGCGGCGAGTGCGCGCGCTGTACGAGGTCTCACGGTCCTTCGCGCAGAGCCTCCGGCTCGACGAGACGCTCGCGGCCCTCGCGCGTACGGTAGTGGAGGTGCTCGACGTCGACGCCGCCGTCGTGCGGATGCCGGACGAGCGGCGCGAGCAGCTCCAGCCGCGAGCGATCCACATTCGAGAGGCGCAGTCCGCCGACGCAGTTCGCGCGATCCTCACCCAGCCCGTGCCCTTCGGTCAGCGGAACGTGCAGCGGCTCTTCCGCGACCGCCGCGGCTTCCGGCTCGAGCCCAACCGCCGGAGCGGCGAGCAGTATCTGCCGGCGCTGGTGCCGTTCCTCGAAAAGGGCTGGACCGGGGCGGTCGCCCCCGTCGCCCTCCCGACCGAGGTGGTTGCCTCACTCGGCATCTACTCCTTCCGGCCCGGCAACCCGCTTTCCGACGAGACGATCGAGGCCGCGACGGCGATTGCGGCGCAGGCTGCCCTCGCGATCGACAACGCGCGCCTGTACCAGCAGCAAAAGCAGTTCGCAGACACGATGCAACGGTCGCTCCTGCCGCGTTCGCGACCGGAGGTCGCGGGGCTCGAAGTGGGCGAGCTCTACGAGCCGTCGGCGCGTGTGGACGTTGGCGGGGACCTCTACGATTTCCTGGCGCTCGAAGACGGCAGGCTCGCCGTCGTGCTCGGAGACGTGACCGGGCACGGCGTCGACGCGACTGCGGACATGGCGATGGCGAAGTTCGTGTTCCGGTCGCTCGCGCGCGAGCATCCAGAGCCGGCCGACTTCCTCGCCGCGGCCAACGAGGTGATCTGCAGCGAGATCGCCAGCGGCAAGTTCATCAGCATGAGCTACGTCGTCGTCGACGGCTCCAGCGGCAAGGTCTCCGGTGCCAGCGCCGGCCATCCGTCGCCGAGGATCGTCCTCCCCGACGGGTCGACGCGCGCGCTCGAGGCGCACGGGCTCGTGCTCGGGATCGACGGAGGCCAGGAGTATTCGGAGTCGTACGCCGAGCTGCCGCCCGGCGCCTCGCTCGTGCTCTACACGGATGGCGTCGTCGAGGCTCGGCGGAACGGCGAGCTCTACGGCGACGACCGTCTCGACGCGCTGCTCGCGGAACGCCACGGCCTGTCGGCCCGCGCACTCGCGGCCGCGGTTGCCGAGAATGCGCGCGAGTTCGCCGGTGGCGACCTGTCTGATGACCTCGCCGTCGTCGTGATCCGCAGGAAGTAAGCGAGCTCCCGGCTACAATCTCGGCGTCTCGTGGCGACGCGCGTCGGCTTACTCCTCTGTCTTCTCGTCTTCGCCCTCGGCGCGGCGGCGAGCCGCGCGACCGCTGACGTCACGCCGCCGGTCATCGCGGACGGCGTCCAGATCGGATCCGTGGCCGTCGGCGGAATGACTTCCGACCAGGCCACGGCCGCCGTCCAGCATGCCTACTTCGCATCAGTCGTCGTGCACGTCGGCCATCGGAACTATCCGGTCTCGCCGCACCACTTCCACACGGCGCTCAGCCTTGCGTCGGCGATCCAGGCGGCACTCACCGCTGCGCCGGATACGGCCGTCCCGCTCACACCGACTCTCGACAACGAGCTGATCGTCAAGTGGGTCAAGACGCTTGCGAAGAAGACCGATCGCCCGGCGGTGGCCGGCAGCTTGCTCCTTCGCCAGAGCCGGCCGTTCTTCACCCATGCGCAACCGGGCCGCGCGCTGCGGAAGTTCCCGACACGGATGCTGATCCGGAGCTCGATCGTCGATGGCACGCGGGCTCTCATCGTCGCCCCGCTGAAGAAGCTGACTGCGTCTGCGGCAGCTCGGCAGCCTGTGATCGTGATCCACCGCGGCTCGAACCGCCTCTACCTCTACAACGGCGTCCGGCTCGTACGCACCTTCCCGGTCGCGACGGGTCAGCCGATCTACCCGACGCCGTTGGGTCATTTCGAGATCGTCGTCAAGCAGCTGAACCCCTGGTGGTATCCGCCGACCCAGGACGCGTGGGCCAGGGGGCTCAAGCCTGTTCCGCCCGGCCCCGGCAACCCGCTCGGAACGCGCTGGATGGGACTGAGCGCACCCGGCGTCGGAATCCACGGCACGAGCGAGCCCTGGTCGATCGGGCACTCGGAGTCGCACGGCTGCATCCGGATGCAGGTGCCGTCTGCTGAATGGCTGTACCAACGCGTTCAGGTCGGCACACCGGTGTTCATCATCGCGTCCTAGGGCGGCCGTGGCGGGCCCCCTCAAGCTCGCGGCGCAGGCCGTGGCGGTAGCAGGGGTCGGGCTGCTAGCGACGCTGCTCGTGTGGAAGCTGACGCACCAGACTCCAGCACCGAAGGTCGGGAAAGCCGCACCGGTCTTCTCGCTCCAGCGCCTGACCGGCGACGGCGACGTCTCGCTCAGGTCGCTCCGCGGGAAGACGGTCGTGCTGAACTTCTTCGCCTCCTGGTGCGGTCCGTGCAAGCGCGAGGCTCCGGTTCTCGAGCGCCTGTGGCGGCAAGAACGGGCTAAGGGTCTCGTCGTGCTCGGCGTCGACGCGAACGACTCGCGTGGCGACGGGAGGCATTTCGTCCAGGCGCACGAGCTCACGTACCCCGTCGTCTTCGACCAGGACGGGCGCATCGCTTCGGACCGGTACGCCGTCTCGAACTTGCCGGTGACCTACGTCCTGAACCCGAAGGGGAGGATCGTCGGCGGGCAGATCCTCGGCCCGGTGAGCGAGCACGCGCACTCGCAGGAACTGATGCGCTACGTCCACGCGTCCCTGAAGTCGTGACGCGGCGACTCAGGCTCACCGCTCAGGTCGTCGCACTCGCCGCGGTGGCGGGCCTGCTCGCGCTTCTCGTTTGGCAGCTCGGGCACCAGAAGCACGCGCCGCGCGTCGGCGCGATGGCGCCTTCGTTCACACTGCGCCGGCTCGACGGATCCGGCACGGTGTCGCTCGCCGCGTACCGAGGCAGGGCGGTCGTGCTGAACTTCTGGGCATCGTGGTGCAATCCGTGCAAGAGCGAGGCCGTCGTGCTCCAGCGTGACTGGACGCAGTACCGCGACCGCGTCGTCTTCCTCGGGGTCGACTATCACGACCTTTCGTCTGACGCGCGCCGCTTCGTCGATGTGCACGGGTTGACGTTCCCGATGCTCGACGACGGCTCGGGCAACGTGACGCACGGCAAGTACGGGATCACGCAGGTGCCGGAGACCTACGTGGTCAGCCGAACCGGCCGGATCGTGGCGCATCTCGCCGGCCCGATCACGAATCCCACCTTCGCCGCTGAGTTCCATAGCGCTCTCGCGAAGGCTGCAGCATGATCCTCCGCTTCCTCGCGGTAGCCGCAGCTGCGCTCGCGCTCGCCGGGCCGGCCGCCGCGTGCGCGCATCCGCGGACGTCGCTGTCGTACCTCGAGGGCCAGGTGATGTGCCCCACGTGCCACACGACGCTCGACATGTCCGATTCGGCCGCGGCCCTGCAGATCAAGTCCTTCATCTCGAAACGGATTTCGCAGTGCGCGACGACGCAGCAGATCGAGTCGGAGCTCGTCGCGAACTACGGCCAGGGAATCCTCGCCGCGCCGTCACACAAGGGGTTCGACCTCCTGGCCTGGTGGCTCCCGGTCGCCGGCGTCCTCGGCGGCGGGCTCGTGCTCGGAGTCGGAGTGTGGCGCTGGAGTCGCCGACGAGGGGCCGACGAGCCGGACGAGTCTGCCGCCCCGGGCCTCGACGAGGAGACCGAGCGGCGTCTCGACGACCTCCTGGCCCACTTCGACTGATGGGCACGCGCCTCGTGATCTCGTTCGCGGCCGGGTTCGCATCCGTGATCACCCCGTGCGTCCTGCCGCTCGTGCCGGGCTACCTGTCTGCGGTTTCGAGCATCGACCCCGGGAGGCTCGGCGGGGCAGGCACCGCACGGCGCGTCGTCTCGTCGAGCGTGCCGTTCGTACTCGGTTTCACGGTCGTCTTCGTGGCACTCGGAGCCGGGGCCGCGGCGATCGGGAGTGCGGTCTCGGGATATGCGCAGACCGAGATTGCCGGTTTCGTGCTCGTGGTGCTCGGGCTCGCGTTCATGGGCTTGCTGCCCGTGCCGGAACGTGTGATGGCTCCCGGGCTCCTCGCAGGTGCGAGGCGTCGCGGGTCGGGTGCGCTGCTCGGCGGCGCATTCGCCGTCTGTGCCGCGCCCTGCATCGGGACCGTGCTTGCGGCCGTGCTTGTTCTCGCGAGCAACACGGGGACGGTGTTGAAGGGGGCGGTGCTCCTCGCCGCGTACGCGCTCGGTCTCGCCGCCGCGTTCCTCCTTGCGGGAGTCGCGTTCGCCCGTGCCATGGGTGCGTTCCGCTGGCTGCGCGACCGCTACACGGTGATCCAGGTGGCGAGCGGGATCACCCTCGTTGCGCTCGGCCTCCTCCTCTTTTTCCACCGCGACTGGTGGCTTCACGTAGCGCTCAACCGCGCGCTGGACGACCTGGGCCTGACGAAGCCCTGACGTCCTTCACGGCCCTGGCTTTCCTGGTAACAGACTGTTACTAGGTGCTCGGCAAGGCGTCAGTTCGTCTCGGAAGCCGTGCCCGAAACGGCACGGGCCAAGCAAGTAACAGACTGTTACAAGGTGAGGCGGGGCGGGTCGAGGTCGAGTGAGCCGTCGGCGACGCGCGACCGCGCGTCTGCAACCTGCGCGAGTACGCCGGCGACGTCGACCCCTCGATGCTGAGGCGCGAAC
>DASSLB010000101.1:0-14604 GCA_035689945.1 Gaiellaceae bacterium
GTCCTCTCACCTGATGCGGACAACCATCCCGATCGACGCGCTTTCCGATCAATTGTTCCGATCGAAAAGCGCCGATTAGCGGGGAAAGTGGAGGCGGCCAGAATCGAACCCGCGCAAAATTCCAGCCGACCCCGCGACTAGTGCTTGACCGCTTGATCAGTCGCGAGCGCGGCGACGGCTAACGCCACGGCCTCGTCATCCGTCATTGTCCTGCCCTCCTCCCAGGCCTCGGCGAAGGCAACGTCGTCGAGCGGGGCGCGGATGATGGCGAGGGTCTTCGTGCTGATCCTGGTGAACCAAGGTGGCATCGCACCAATCTCCTCCATGAGGGCCGTCGAACTGGATAGAACCTGCGCCGCCGTCGCTGCTTTCCCCGCGGCTGCGAGGAGGTAGGCGAAGCTACCACCACCGGCCGCGATCAAGAGAAGATCGTCGAGTTCGTGAAGGATCCGGTGGCTCTCCTCCAACATAGGAAGGGCGTCCACCACTCGCCCCTCGTCTGCGGCAATCTCGGCCAGGACGCTGAGCGCAATCGCTTCTACCAGCTGATGGTGTGTCGCATGCGCCCGGCGGAGGACCTCTTCGTAGAGCTCCCTCGAGCGTTCGAGGTCGCCACCCTCGTAGTACGACCAGGCATGGGCTCGGGCCGCGCGCAATTCGTAGTACTCGTCTCCGAGGCCGCGAAAACGTTGGACGCTCTCCCCGAAGAGCTGCTGCGCCCTCGGCCAGTCGCCCTCCTGCCCGATGCCGTAGGCGAACATGAGGAGCGAGAAGGCGATGCCCCAGTCGTCTCCGTGCGTACGGTGGAGCTCGAGCGCCTCTTCGGCCAACAGCCTGCCTGATGCAACATCTCCACACGTCAGCGCCATGTCGGCGGCTCCGCTGAGAGCTTTGGCGCGAGTCGCAGTCGGACGCTCGTCGGCGCGCAGGGCGCTCTCGAGTCGCCGGCGACCTTCCACCAAGTGACCCTTCAGATCCCAGAATCGCCAGAGTGCTGCCGTCAACCGCAGCGCGCTGCCAGCGTCGCCTGACGTTTCGAGCCAGTCGAGGGCAGCCCGGAAGTTGTCGTGGTCGCGCTCCAGCCGGTCGAGCCACTCCGAGCGGCTCCCCTCTCCGATCAGGTTCGGCTCTGCCTCTTCGGCGAGAGCGAGAAAGTGCTCGGCGTGGCGAGAGCGAAGCGTTGATGCCTCTTGTGAGAGCTCGAGACGCTCAGCGGCGTACTCGCGGATCGTCTCAAGCATCGTGAATCTCGGCTCGTCATCGCTGCCTTCGAGTCGAGTAAGGCCATTGTCGGTCAGCGACGCAAGACCGTCGACCGCTTCGTCGCCGCAAACGCTCTCGGCCGCTTCGATGGTGCACCCACCGGCGAACACCGCGAGCCGCACGAACAGCCGTTGCTCCGCTCTCTCGAGGAGCTCATAGCTCCAATCGATCGTCGCACGGAGTGTCCGCTGCCGCTCGGGTGCGTCCTTGGCTCCTCCGACGAGTAGCGTCAGACGGTGATCGAGCCGCCGGCGCATGGCCGCAGGAGGTAACACGCCGACACGTGAGGCGGCGAGCTCGATCGCAAGTGGCAGCCCGTCGAGCGCTCTGCAGAGGTCTGCGACCGCTCCTGCGTTTGCGGATGTGACGACGAAGTCCGGCCGGACTGCCTGCGCGCGCGTCTCGAACAGTGCCACCGACTCGCATTGCAGAAGCCGGTTGACGTCATCGGCGCCCGCGGGGATTGCCAACGGGGAGACGGGATAGACGTGCTCGGCGGAGAGGCGGAGCGGGGCGCGACTCGTCACCAGCAACTTCACGCCGGCCGCGCCGGCCGCAGTGTCTCCGACCGAGGGTGCGGCCGCGAGGAGATGCTCGAAGTTGTCGAACACGAGGAGGACCTCACGGTTCCGCAGAGCTCGGGCGAGATCCTCTGCAAGTGTCTCGCCACTGATTGAGCCGACCCCGAGAGACTGCGCGACGGTCGGCAAGACGAGGTCGGGATCCTGGAGGGGCGCAAGGCCGATGAAGACGACGCCGTCGGCGAACGCGCCGAGAAGCCTGGCGGCGGATTGAATGGCGAGCCGCGTCTTGCCTGTCCCGCCGGTACCGGTCAGCGTCACCAACTGGACTCCAGGACGCCGGAGCAACGCTGTCACTGCCTCGATCTCACGCTCTCGACCGATGAACGGAGTCGGTTGAGGCGGCAGGTTCGCCCCCGCCGACGGGAGATCTCGTTCCGCCGAAAGAACATCCGGAGCTGCGAGCTCGGGGTCGTGATTGAGGATCTGTCGCTCGAGACGCTGGAGTGCGGGGCTGGGATCGACCCCGAGCTGATGAACAAGCCGAGTACGGGTCTCCTGGAAAGCTGTAAGTGCGTCGGCCTGCCGTCCGCTGCGATAGAGCGCGAGCATCAGCTGAGCGCGCAGTCGCTCACGGAGCGGGTGATCGACGACGAGGCGCTCGAGCTCTGGAACGACCTCCGCGTGCCGGCCGAGCTCGAGCTCAGCCTCGATCAGCTTCTCGACCACCGTGAGTCGTAGCTCTTCGAGCCGGATAGCTTCAGAGACCGCAAAGTCCTCATAGCGAAAGTCCGACAGCGGCTCGCCGCGAAACAGTGCGAGCGCCTCTCGGAGCTTCCTCGAACGCGAGGACGGACGGTCTGCTCGCACCGCGGCGACGACTCGCTCGAAGCGGTCAACGTCCAACTCATCGCCCGCGAGAAGCCGCAGTCGGTATCCGGGTGACCTTGTCTCGATCCGATCCGCTCCGAGCCGCTTACGGAGGGCCGAGATGTGACCGTGCAGCGCCTTCTGCGCAGTTTCGGGCGGGCTCGAACCCCATAAAGCTTCGACCAGTTCGTCAATCGCCACCACGTCGCCCGCGCGGAGGAGCAAGAGCGCGAGCAGCGCACGCTGCTTCGGCCGGACGGGCGTGAGATCCACGCCGTCCGCATCCACCTCGAACCTGCCGAGTAGCCGGAAATCCACGCGTATCGAGTGTGACATAGCGACGGCGCGTTACTAGCGCGTCAGCCCGGCGTTACCCGGCCCGAAGACGCTCACCTGGTCAATCGAGAGAGGCTGTCGTGCCGGTTCCGGAGCTGTCGCAAACCGAGGAGCGAATCGTCCTGCTCGTCGCTCAAGGACGGAGCAGGCGAGAGATCGCAGCGGCTGTCGGAGTCGACATACGAACTGTCGACTGGCACCTCGGGCAAGCAGACCGGAAGCTCGAGAAGGCGGCGGCCCTCCTCGATCGAGTCCGAGCGAAAAGGCAATGAGAGAAAGGAGCAGGGGAATGCGCACCGTCAAGACGAGCAGGAGTTTCGCGGGACTGATCGCGGTGCTCGTGCTGGCCACATGCGTCACGGCAGCGTCCGCGCTTGCTGGATCGGCGCCTCCGCGAAGCGGAGACCTCGTGGTGGCGAAGCAATGCGATGGATTCGTTCCGACGAACGATCCGCCTTACTGCACGATCACCTCCTCGAACCTGGCGGCGATTCCCGAGGGCTCGAGGATCCTCTATCTCGACCCGGCCGGTCTCGGGACGGCTACGGGTGGTGCCGTTGTTCTCGACCCGCCGGGGCCGGGGAACAACAAGGCGTTCGGCACGTGCTTCCTCGGGAGCACCCCGATGCACTGCGAGTTCTCGGGCGGAACGGGAAAGTTCACGTGGTTCCGCGCCAGCGTCGTGGTCACGGTCGACGCTGACGGGCTGTGGCACTGGGCTGGGACGTACAGCTTCACTCCGCAGTGAGTTGAGCGCGTGCTCGCCCTGATTCGTTACTGATTGGCCAACTCAAGAAGGCCCGTCATTCGGCGGGCCTTCTTGCTCCTCATCCCGATTTTTCGCCCTCCCCTCGCGGATTCCGCGTTCAGGGAAACGAGCGATCGCTGACCGTGCGCGCGCCGCGCTCGAGCGGTGACGCAAACGGCGTTCTGACGAGGAGGAGAGCATCAATCCATGGGAGGATCGAAGAGGTCGAGGTCGTCTTCGAGCCAACCCGAGTAGAACCAAACGAGCTTCCGCTGCAGCTGCTGCGCTCCACGGTGCGGGCCGCTCAGAAAGCGTCGAGTACCGCCGCTCTCCTCGTCGATGGCGAGCTCCTCCGCCGGCAGCGGATAGGCAGTAACCGAGGGATGAGTTACAGGGGCAGGCCGGCGAAGGAGCCCCGCCGGGACCGCATGCACCGCGCTAACGGTGGTGGCCCGCCAACGTCATAACGATCGATGGGGAGTCGTATCCTCCCAGCCGTTGTCGCCGTCGCAACAGCGATGGGGCTTGTGTCCTCCCATCCGCAGGTCGTTGCTCGCATCGCGACCGGCCAGGCTCCCTGCGAATCGGTGGCCGCAGCCGGCGCTCTCTGGGTCACGAACGACGGAGGTGGAACGCTCGTGAGGGTGGATCCTCGGACGAACCGAGTCACCGCCCGAAAGCGTGCGGGACGGGGGGCATGTGCAGTCGCAGCAGGGCGGAATGCGGTCTGGGTGGCGAACTACCGGACGGGACGGCTTCTCCGCGTCGACACGAGAACGCTCAAGATGCGCGGCGTCACGGTCGGGGGTGCGCCGTTCGACGTCGTCGTCGCAGGCCCTCGCGTCTGGACCACGGGGTTTGAGAACGGCACGCTCATCGAGGTCGACGCCCGCACCGTGCGCATCGTTCGCCGCATCAAGGTCGGCGGGGCGCCCAACGGACTCCTTAACGCTGCCGGCTCGATCTGGGTCGGCCTCGGCAGAGGTGCGACCGACGTCCTGCGGGTCGATCCCGTGGCCGGCACCGTGCGCCGGGTCGAGGTGGGCCTCCCCGCGCCGACCCACTTCGTCGCGACGGGCAGCGGTATTTGGGTGGCCGACGACGGCGACGGTCTCGCGCTGCTCGACCCACACGACGGCAGGGTCCTAAGAGTCACACACGTCGGGCGGACGATCGCGCAGCCTGCGCTCTCCGGCGACGGCACGATCTGGGCTCCGGACAAGCAGATTGACACGATCTTCCGCCTCGACCCGACGACCGGGAAGCTGATCGACTCGTTCCCGGGAGGAAACGGTGCGTTCCAAGCCTTAGGTGCGTTCGGCTCGATGTGGGTCACGAGCTACGCCGGCAGCAAGGTCTGGCGCTTCCGTACGACCGGCTAGAACCGAGCTTCCGGCGAATGAGGCGGGTGGATGGAGCGGTTCGAATCGAACCCGCGCAAGGTTCCAATCGGACGTCAGTCGCGGGGGCTTAGAGCCAGGGCAGGGACTGTGTGGGCCCGTAGATGTACTCGTAGCCGCCCTGCACCTGGGTGAAGTCGTGTAACCGCCTGTCCCGTCGATGTAACCGTGGATAGTCTGCGTGTAGCCGCTTGGTCCGTAGATGTGCCCGGTATCGCCCTGCTCCTGGATGTAGTAGCCGGTGTAGACCGCTCGAACTGCGCTGGACTTATTCGCGCCAGTAGTACGCGTACCCCGGCGGCGCTGGCGGCTTGGGCGGACGTGGTGGCTTGGGGAGCTTCGCCGCCTTCACCGCCCTCGGAGGGCGCGAGCGCGAGGGAGGCTTCGGCGTCCCAGGAAGGGGCTTCTTCCTCAGTTGCAAGGGCATCACAACAGATCGTACCGCGATGCCAGGGACGGAACTTGCGCGCTCGATGAAGACCGCGAAGAGGTGCGCGGTTCTGCCGATGCGCGGCCCTGTGCGCGCCCCTCTAGAGGCGGTGCGAGCAGGGCGGCGAAAGAGCCGTCTCCGGGCGGGGCGCGCGACGCATGCGCCGTCGTCCCCGCGCGCCTCCTGTAGCGCGAGTCGACCGGGGAATTCCCGGGCGCGGCGACGCTCGCCCGCGCAAGCGTCCGCGAATGTTCCCTTAGCAGTCGCGGGCGGCAGGTCAGGCGGGCTGATGGCTAATCCGAGCCCTGCCCCCCCGGCTCCGGGTCCACGCGGGGTACCCAAGGCCCGTCCACGATCACGGCCTCGTCGTCGCCCGGCCACGGCGGCAGGGCCGTGCAGGTGAAGACGAGGGGCACGCTGCCGGTGCAGCGATACTGAAAGGCCGTGCCGAGCGGGATGTCGACACACACGCCGGGGATGAGCCGGGTGATGCTTTCATGGCCGTCCGGCGCGCTGCGCCAGATCTCTCCCTCGCCCGAGAGGATGTACCAATACTCGTCGATGGTCCGGAAGTGGCAGGCGCGGCCAACCATCCCCGGTGGCACCGTCGAGTGGATCATGTTGCCGTGCGGTCCGTCCATGAGGAAACGGATACGAGCTCCCAGGGGCGAGCGGCCGCGCTCCGCGGTTTCGACGGTGATGGTCTTCATGTGGTCACTTTGGTCAGAGGGAAAGGTAACTGGCCGGCCCTCGACTGCTGGGGTCACCGCAGGCTGGGCACTCCTTGCCCCGCGGGCGAAAGCAACCTGTGGTGGGCCAGTGTTTCGGAATGACCCCCGACCTGTCCCGGAACGACCGCGACGAAGCGGCGGTGGGGCCGGATGATGTGGGACTCAGATCGCGGCCAAAGGGCGCGGCGGAGCCCAGAAGCGGCGTGCCCAGAGCGCGACGTAGACGAGCGCGACGAGTACGGGCACCTCGATGAGCGGCCCGACGACGCCAGCGAGCGCCTGTCCCGAGGTGGCACCGAAGACGCCGACAGCGACGGCGATGGCGAGCTCGAAGTCGTTCGAGGCGACGGTGAAGCCCATGCTCGCGGTCTGTGCGTAGGGCAGCCCGATCGCCCTGCCGATCGTGAAGCCGGCGATCCACATGATCGCGAAGTAGGCGAGCAGCGGCAGCGCGATCCGCGCGACATCGGCAGGCTCGGCGGTGATCTTCTCGCCCTGGATCGCGAACAGGAGCACGATCGTGAACAGCAGTCCGTAGAGCGTGATCGGCCCAATCCGCGGGATGAACTTGGTGTCGTACCACTCGCGGCCTTTGCGCCTTAGGCCGATCCGGCGGGTGAGAAAGCCGGCGGCGAGTGGGATGCCTAGGAAGATCAGCACCGTCTTCGCGACCTCCCAGATGCCGACCTCGAACCCTTGGGTATCGAGGCCGAGCCAGCTAGGGAGTACGGTCAAGTAGAAGTAGCCGAGCAGCGAGTAGGCGGCCACTTGAAAGAGTGCGTTGAAGACCACGAGTAGCGCGGTGCGGTCGCGGTCCCCCTTGGCGAGGTCGTTCCAGATCAGGACCATCGCGATGCAGCGTGCGAGACCGACGATGATGACTCCGGTGCGGTAGGCGGGCTGGTCGGCCAGGAAGAGCCAGGCGAGCGCGAACATCAGCGCCGGCCCGACGATCCAGGAGAGGAAGAGCGACCAGCTGAAGAAGGCGCGGTCGGAGACGCCGTCGTGCTTCATCCGGCCGAGCTCCTCGTAGCGGACCTTCGCCAGCACCGGGTACATCATCAGCAGCAGCCCAAGCGCGATCGGCAGCGAGACGGTGCCGACCTGCAGCTTGTCGAGGCCGTCGTTCAGCGAGGGGATCAGGCGCCCGAGGCCGAGGCCGACCGCCATCGCGAGGCCAATCCATAGCGGCAGGAATCGGTCGAGCGTCGAAAGCTTCTTGAGGACTGCTGCGTCGTCGGACGCGGGTTCGGCGGGCGGTCGGCGCAGCGCCTCAGTCGCAGCCACGCGTGTCGACCTCCTTTGCCTCTTCGAGGAGGGCGCCCACTAGCCCGTGCAGCGCCGCGAGTCGCTCGCGGCTCGCGCAGTAGGAGACGCGTAGCCCCTCGATCTCACCGACGACGAGCCCTGCCTCCTTCAGCACCTTCAGGTGCTGGGAGACGGTGGCCTGCGCGAGCGGCAGCTCGTCGACGATCTCGCCGCAGCAGCAGGCGTCTTTAGCCAGCAGCAGCTGCAGGATCCGCACACGGGCGGGATGGCCGAGCGCCTTCGAGAGCAGCGCGAGATCGAGCTCCAGCTCGAGCGCCGGGACGCCTGACGTCGTCGCGCTCAAACGACTCCGGCGCTGTGACGGCGGGCGCTTACGGCGATGTTGGCCGGGCCGTCGACGAGAGGGCTTACCTGCGGGATCTGGTGGCGGCAGCCCTCGTGCGTGCCGCCGACCAGAGAGTGGGCCGTCTCGATCAGATGGTCGAAGCAGAGGCCGACGCCGCAGTGCTGGCAGATCGCCACCGCCGCGACACTGTCGTTGGTCTTCGCACATTCGAAGCAGATCATGGTCTCGTCTCCTTGATCGGTTATCGTAGATCAACGATGAGCCGCAGGTGTCCGAACCGCATCCGGGCCTCCGGCGATTCGACTGCGGACATCTACGGATCGGAGCAGGCGTGAATGTGCTCTTCGTCTGCGTCGCGAACAGCGGCCGCAGCGTCATGGCCGAGCGGCTCTTCCGCCGGCGCGCGGGCGACCGCCACCAAGCGCGCAGCGCTGGCAGCCACCCGGGAATCGCCGCCCACTCGCAGGTTCTCGAGGCGCTGCGGGAGATCGGCATCGACGCCAGCGACCACGTTCCGCACAAGCTTGGCGCCGGCGACCTCGCCTGGGCCGACGTCGCGGTCAGCACCTGTAGCGAGGAGGTCTGTCCGGTCACCCCCGGCGTGCGCCGCATCAGTTGGCAATTCCCCGACCCGAAGACGCTTCCGGTCGAACAGGTCCGCTCGATCCGCGACGACATCGAGCGACACGTCGAGCAGCTCGTCGACGACCTGGGCGGCGAAGCAGCGGCTCCCTAACGCGGAAGCCGCAGCACGCACGGGGTACGAGGAGTGCTTGAAGCTGTCTCGTGAGACAGCAATAACACCGGCGGGCGAGAACCCTAGGAAAGCGACTCTCGCCTGGGGCGAGCGTCCTCTCTGATGCGGACAACCATTCCGATCGAGGCGCCTTCCGATCAATCGTTTCGATCGAAAGGCGCCGATTAGCGGGGAAAGTGGAGGCGGCGGGAATCGAACCCGCGTCCGCAGCCGCACCGGCTGAGCGTCTACAAGCATAGGCTGCCCTTTCGTTTCGCCCGGCGGCCGGGGTGCAGCCGCCCTACCGCCGGACTAGCCGATCCTTCAGTGTCGCGCTCCGGGCGATCAGCTCTCCCTCGGCGCCAAGCCCGTTCGTTGGCGCCGCCTCCGAGCCACGGGCAGTCCCGGGGCGGCGTCGCCAGCTAGGTTCCCCTAGGCGGCGAGTGCGAGATCGTTCTTCGCACTTGCGTTGTGCCGGTGGATTTACGAGGCCAACCGGCGACCTCGGCTTGCAACTCATCCGGATGGATCGACCACGTCGAAGCCAGGTCGCCCCCGTATGTTCGTGCGGAAATTGTAGCCCTAGCGGCGCAGGCTCTTCAGCTCGCGCTCGATCTGGCGCTGCGCATCCCGGGCCGCGATGTCGCGGCGCTTGTCGCGCAGCTCCTTGCCGCGCGCGAGCGCGAGCTCGACCTTCACGCGGCCGTCCTTGAAGTAGAGCCGCGTCGGGACGAGCGTGAAGCCCTTCTCGGCGACGGAGGAAGCGAGCCGCTCGATCTCCTTCCGGTGGAGCAGGAGCTTGCGCGGCCGGTCGGGGTCGTGGTTCGACCGGTTCCCTTCCGTGTACTCGGGCACATGGAGGCCGACGAGCCACGCCTCGCCGGCGCGCACCTCGGCGTACGCCTGCTGCATCGTCGCCTGCCCGCCACGCAGCGACTTCACCTCCGTGCCGCTCAGCACGAGTCCGGCCTCGACGCGGTCCGAGAGGTGGTACTCGTGCCGCGCGCGGCGGTTGTCGACGATCAGCTTCTCTCCGCTCGGCTTGGCCATGGTGGGCAAGTGTAGGGATGGGCTCCACCGGCAACTCACGAACCGCAACCGAGGAAACGGAGGTCTCGATGAACATGCGATTCGTCTCGAAGATCCGATTTGTCCCGACGAGCGTCCATGGCGCGGTCGACCACGTCGTCGGACCGGCGCTCGTCATCGCCCCGGCGATCCTGCGGCTCGGGCGTACCAGCCCCGAGAGCATCGTCGCGCGCGCGGTCGGCGGCGCCGAGACGGTCTACTCGAACCTCACCGACTACGAGCTGAGCGCGAGGAGGATCGTGCCGATGCCCGTCCATCTCGCGCTCGACGCCGTGAGCGGCGCGACGCTGGCGCTCGTGCCCCAGCTCACCGGCGCACGAGGGCGCGGCAAGAAGCACTGGCTGCCGCACCTGGCGATCGGCGCGCTCGAGATCGGGATGGCAGCGCTCACCAAGCCCGGGCCGCCGAAGTCGGGACGCCGGGCGCAGATCGCGAAGCTCGTGGCGACTGCGAAGCGCGCAAGAAACTCGGCCAGCGCCGCCGTAAAGGCTGTCGCCTAGCGCGAGCCCATCTGTAGGGTCGAGCGAGGGAGCTCACGCTCGCCCAGCTGCAGGAGATGGGCTCGCCCGGCTTCCCGGGCCTGCTTGGGATCGATGTCTACGAGGCGGGAGACGGCTTCGTCCGTGCCCGCCTCGAGCTCCACGACGAGCACCAGGCTCCCAACGGTTACCGCCACGCCGGAGCCGTCGTCGGGTTGGCGGAGGGCCGGGCGATGGCGCTCCCTTCGCGCGACGCAGCTGATCCTGCGCTAGCGACGCGCGCGGTAGCCGCGCGCCATGAAGCAGCGGTCGCAGAGCGACGCCCACGGCGCGGTCCGCGCGCCGCAGACACGGCAACGGCCGATCGTCGGATCCTCGATCTCGGCGCGCAGCTCCCGCACCACACGGGCCGCCGCAGCCTCCTCGAGTGCCGCGGCACGCTCGATCGTGACCCCGGCGACGTCCGGATACTGGAGCGCGAACCAGCGCAGGATCGACGCCTCCCGCGCCGCCTGCTCCGCTTCCTCCAATCCGGCCGCATCGAGACGCTTCGGGTCGAGGATCCAGCCGACCACCGTCTGCTGGGGGTTGTCCCCGGCAAGTGCTGCGGCGAGCGTGCCGAGGAGCGGCGTGCCGTCCTCGTCGACGGGCGCCTGCACGAGCTTCCAGACGTCGGCGAGCTCGAGCGTGCGGCGCGCATGGTGGAGCGCGTCGCGCACCGCGTCGAGCCGGACGAGGACGGGCTGGATCGACTCGACCTCGAGCCACCCGTCGACGCTCCAATAGCGAAGCGCCGCCTGGCGCCATGCGTGGAGCGCCGGCTCGAGCTCGTCGACCCGCGTGACGTTGAGGTCGGAGAGCTGCGGACGCAGGCGCCCTGAGTCGACGACGCGGTAGCCGAGATGGCCGTTCTCGATCGCAACGTGGGGAACGAGCGCCGCGCGCACGAGCTCGGGATCCGGATCCGCCCACGGCACGCCCGTGAGGACGCCCACGTGACCCCGCTCGTGGAAGCCGTAGCGGCCGGCGCGGCCGGCGATCTGGGCGATCTCCCACGGCTCGAGATCACGCCGCTCCTTGCCGTCGAACTTCGTGGTCTCGGCGAAGAGGAGCGTCTCGCATGGGAGGTTGACGCCGTGCCCCAGAACATCGGTCGCCGCGCAAACCTGCGCGCGCCCGGCGATGAAGCGGTCGATCTCCTCCCGCCGCGACGCGAGCGGCATCGCGCCGTACAGGCAGGCGACGGCGCCGGGGTGCAGCTGGTTGAGCTCGCCGGCGAGGCCGATCACGGCGCGGCGGCTAAAGGCGACGACGACCGTGCCGGGGCGCAGGCCGGTGATCGCGCGGCGACCCGTCCAGTCGAGCGGCGCCTTCCGCTCGAAGAAGCGGATCTCAGCCTGCGGGAACGCGTGCCTGACGAGCGGCAGCGCCTCGACCGCGCCGAGCAGCAGGATGTGCCGGTACTCGCCACCGAGCAGGAGCCGCGTCCACGCCGAGCCGCGCTCCTCGTCCTCGGCCCATTGAACCTCGTCGAGCACGAGCGTCTCACCGCTGGCCGGCGCCATCTCAGCGGTGCAGCAGACGATCGGAGCGTTGGGATTCACCCGCTCCTCGCCGGTCACGAGACCGACGCGGTCCTCGCCGAGCTCGGCCGAGAGCCGCCGGTGTGCCTCCTGCGCGAGCATCCGCAGCGGCGCCGCATAGACGCCCTGGCCGCGACCGCCGAAGGCGGCCGCGGGGTCTTCTGGCCGGGCGGCGGTGGCTTTGCCGCCGCCGCTTCCAGCCATCGCCGTTTCGACGAGGAAGCGGAGCGCATCGTGCGTCTTGCCCGAGTTCGTCGGCCCGAGATGCGCGATCACCGTCTCCGGCTCGACACGGCGCTCGGGCAGCCGGACCGTCAGCTCCGAGACGGGCCTGCGCACGGGCTGGCGCCGCCGGTAGCGCTCGCTCCGGCTCGGTCGCTTCTGCCGTTGGTGTCTACCTCGTCCCACGAGGCGACGGTAGCGGCTGGCTCTAGACCTGGAGGAAGCGGCGAAGCGTCACGACCGAGCCGGTGGCACCGAGGAGGAGACCGGCCCCGAGGAGCGCGAGCGCATTGAGCGTGAAGGAGAGCGCGTGCACGTCGGAGTTGTTGCCGCCGATGTGCGGCAGGATCGACGGCAGCGCGATCGCCTTCCCGAGGACGAGCAAGATCACGGCCAAGACGGAGCCGAGCAGGCCGCAGAGAAGCCCTTCGAGCATGAACGGCCCCCGGATGAACCAGTTCGTCGCGCCGACGAGCTTCATCACCTCGATCTCGCGTCGTCGCGCGAAGATCGAGAGCCGGATCGTGTTGGCGATCAGCAGCGTCGAGGCGACGACGAGCATCACGACGGCGATGAGAAAGACGAGCGAGATGACCTTCGCGATCGTGAGCACCCGCTTCGCGGTCTTGCTCCCCCAGCTCACCGTGTCGACACCGGCCCAGTGGGCGTCCTTCACGGACTTGCCGATCTGCGGCGTGAATGTGGCTTTCGTCGGGATCACGGTGTACGAGTCGGGCAACGGGTTGCCCGGCAGCTTGATCGTGTAGAGCTTGGGATACAGCTTCTTCATCTTCGCCTCGGCCTCGGCCTTCGAGACGAAGACCACCTGCTTCGCGCGCGGGTCGTTTTGCAGCTTCTGGAAGACCGCCTGCTCCTGCTGCTTCGTCGCGTCGCTCGCGAAGTAGACATGCACCTGCAGCTCGCGCTGGATGTGACCGCTCCAGGAGAGCACCCACGTGCCGAGCGCGATGAACAAGCCGAGGAGGCACATCCCGATCAGCACGGTCATCGTTGCCGCGAACGTTGTCGAGAGGTTCATCCGGATCGAGGACCAGGCCTCGGCGAACAGCAGACGGATCTGGCTCATTCGGAGGTGTATCCCCCGCGCCGCTCGTCGCGCGCCAGCTTGCCGTCCTCGAGGGCGATCACGCGCTTGCGCATCTTGTCCACCATCTCGCGGTCATGGGTGACCATGACGATCGTCGTGCCGGCGCGGTTGATGCGGTAGAGGAGCTGCATGATCCCGACGCTCGTGTCGGGGTCGAGGTTTCCGGTCGGCTCGTCGCAGACGAGCAGCGGCGGGTGGTTGACGACGGCGCGCGCGATGGAGACGCGCTGCTGCTCGCCGCCCGAAAGCTCGTCGGGGAGCGAGTTCATCTTGTTCGCGAGCCCGACCATCGTCATCACCTCGGGCACCTTGCGCCGGATCGAGGCGCGGCTCTCGCCCTGCACCTTGAGCGCATAGGCGACATTCTCGGCCGCCGTGCGACTCGGCAGGAGCTTGAAGTCCTGGAACACGCAGCCGATGTTGCGCCGGAGCCTCGGCACCGTGGAATGGCGCAGCCGGCCGAGGTCGCGGCCACCGAGGATGATCCTGCCGTCCGTCGGCTCGAGCTCCTTCAGCAACAGCCGCACGAGCGTCGTCTTGCCGGAGCCGGACGCCCCGACGACGAACACGAACTCGCCCTTGTCGATCGCGAAGTTGACATTGTCGAGCGCCGTCACGTCCGGCTCGTAGACCTTCGTGACGTTTTCGAACAGGATCATCGACCCCGTCGCCGGCTTCGGCTCCGTATCCACCTTGGCCGCGCCGTTCTGGGGCTGCGGGGCGACGGCTGTGGGCTGCTCTATCTGTACGTCGGTCACGTCTACCGGTTCGAGTGGGGCGGGCAAGAGGCCCGGCGCCGGTGGAGTGCAGGCGAAAGCGCCCCGCACTCTAGCGCAGGTGCCGGAGGTGTGACTACGCCTCCCCTGCGGTTTGCAGGAGATAGGCGCGGATGAACCCGTCCAGGTCACCGTCGAGGACGCCCTGCGTGTTGCCGACCTCGTGGCCCGTCCGCGTGTCCTTCACCTGCTGATACGGGTGGAGGACGTAGCTGCGGATCGCCTCGCCGCCGAAGCCCATCGACACCCCGCCACGCTCGCGCGCGAGCTCGGCCTCCCGCTCCTCCTCCGCCTTCTCGGCGAGGCGCGAGCGGAGGATCTTCATCGCAGTGTCCTTGTTCGCCGACTGGCTCCGCTCGTTCTGGACGGAGACGACGATACCGCTCGGCATGTGCGTGATCCGCACGGCCGAGTCCGTCTTGTTCACGTGCTGGCCGCCGGCGCCCGACGAGCGATACGTGTCGATCCTGATGTCGTCGTCGTCGATCTCGATGTCGGTCGCGTCCTCGAGCAGCGGCGCGACGATCACCTGCGCGAAGCTCGTGTGGCGGCGGTGCGCCGAGTCGAACGGGCTGAGGCGGACGAGCCGGTGCTTCCCCCGCTCGGCCTTGAGGGTCCCGTACGCGTTCTCGCCGCGAACGGTGAACGTCGCCGACTTGAGCCCGTACTCCTCCCCGGCGCTCGACTCGATCACCTC
>DASSLB010000102.1:0-12208 GCA_035689945.1 Gaiellaceae bacterium
CCACGCTGCTCGGCGTCGGCGTGGGCGTGATCGTTCTGACGTTCTTCTACCTGCCGTACGCGAGCGGCTCGGCCGCAGGCAGGAAAGTCGTCAAGGTGACGGCCGGCCAGTTCTTCTGGTCGCTGTCGCCGAGCCGCGTTCGCGCCGGCGCGCCGCTCCGCTTCGACGTCACCTCGATCGACGTGAACCATGGCTTCGGCCTCTACGACCCCCACGGCCACCTGCTCGGCTCCGTGCAGGCGATGCCGGGCTACCACAACGAGCTCGATCTGACCCTGACGCTTCCTGGCAGCTACGAGATCCGCTGCCTGGAGCTGTGCGGGCTGAACCACGCCGTGATGCTCGGCACCTTCACCGTCCTGCCCGCACGAGGTGTGGGATGACCACGACGGTCGCCGACGAACCCGGCGTCTTCCACCCGCGGACCGCCGACACGGTCGCGGTGCCGCGGCTGTCGGAGCGGCGTGTCGGTCTGCTGTTCGCAGTCACCGGGCTCGCGCTCGTTGTCTTGATGGGGCTGCTCGGCCTGACGATGCGGCTCGCGCAGGCACAGGTGATCGACGTCGGGCCGGGCTGGTTCTACCGGATCATGACCCTGCACGGCGCCGGAATGCTGACCGGCGTGGTGCTGGCGATGATGGGCGCCAGCTGGTACGTGCTGCGCGCGAACGTCGCGCTCAATCTCGGTCGCATGCTCACGAGCTATGCGCTGATCGTCGCGGGTGTGCCGCTCGTGCTCGTCGCGACCCTGATCGGGGGGTTCGCCGCCGGCTGGACGTTCCTGGCGCCGCTGCCGTTCTACCCGGCCGGGCAGTGGCACACGTGGGCGACGCAGCTGTGGCTGATCGGGATGCTGCTCGTGGGGACGGGGTTCTTCGTCTTCTGCGCCGACGTGCTCGTCAGCACCACGACGACCTACGGCGGCCTGGCCGGAGCGCTCGGCGTCCGCTTCCTCCGCGGCCGAGACGGCGACCCGCCGCCGCCGCAGGTGATCGCCGGAACGGTGGTCGCGATCGACGGGCTGCTCGCGGGCGCCGTCGGCTCGGCGATCGTGCTCGGCCTACTGACACGTACGTACGACGCAAAGGTCGCGCTCGACGCGCTCTGGGCCAAGAACTTCGTCTACTTCTTCGGTCACGAGGTCGCGAACCTGACGATCTACATGGGAGCCGCAGCGGTGTATGTGCTCGTGCCGCGGTACACGGGCCGGCCGTGGAAGACGAACAAGGTGATCGCGGGCGCCTGGCTCGTGACGCTCGTCTTCCTCGTCACCGCCTACTCGCACCACCTGTACATGGACTTCGTGCAGCCGACATGGGCACAGGGGATCTCCGAGATCTCCTCGTACGGCGCAGCCCTCCCGGTCACCGTCGTCACGATCTACACCGGGATGATGCTCGTGTACGGCTCGCGCTACCGCTGGACGCTCGCGTCGACCCTCATCTACCTCGGCTTCCTCGGCTGGACGATCGGCGGTGCGGGCGCCGTGCTCGACTCGCTGATCCCGCTCAACTTCCGCTTCCACAACACGGTCTGGGTCGTTGCGCACTTCCACACCTACCTAATGATGTGCGTCCTCTTCTGGGTGCTCGCCTTCGTCGCCCACCTCCTCGAGCAGGCGAGCGGGACGACGGCGTCGCCGAGCCGCGCGCGACTCGCGACTCTCCTCATGCTCGTCGGTGGCTACGGCCTGACGGGCACATGGTTCCTCGAGGGCGTACTCGGCGTCCCTCGCCGCTATCAGTTGCAGCCACCCGGCACGACGGGCTACAGCCTCGCCGGCTCCATCTTCGTGATGGTCTTCGCACTCGGCTTCCTCGTCTGCCTCCTCGAGCTTGGCCGTCTCGCACATGCGTGGAACGAGCGGCGCTGGGTCCTCGTCCGTCGCCGGGACAACTGGACAGGCGGCACGTATCCGGTGCAGGCGCGCGCCCCGGGGCAGGTCTCCGACGAGCTCGAGCCGGAACTGCGCGTCGACGAGCCGCCGCTCAGGACCCGGCGACAGCTCGTCGCGGCCGTCGTCGCCGTCCTCGCCGGCCTCGCGGCCTTCGTTCCGCCCGTGATCCACGCGGCGGACACGAGCACGCGCTGGCACCACCTCGACCACGCCGCACAGTTCTTCTTCGGCGCGGCGCTCGGACTGCTGCTCGCATCGCTGCCACGCGTGCACCGGCGCTTCGGCGAGCATCCTCACCTTGGCCTCGCCGCGGTGCTTGCCGCCTCGACCGCGATGCTGCTGGTGATGGTGCCGCGGTTCTACGAGCCGCTCGAGCCGCATCCCGTCTACCACGCGCTCTTCCACGTCGGCATGGCGGCACTCGGCTTCGTCGCCGGCCTCGGCGCCAGCCGCCTCGGACCGGTCGCCGGACGGGTCGCGTTCGTGCTCTCGGTCGCGATGACGCTCTGGTTCGCGGCCGCGATGACCTCGTCCAAGGCGCTACCCGCGACGGCCGCGCCGCCTCCGTCGACTAGCACTGTCACCGTGCCCGTCACGCCCGCGCTCGTCGCCCGGGGCAAGCAGCTCTACAGCGCGGACAGTTGCTCGGGTTGCCACTCACTCACCGGCGCCGCGGGCGCCGGCCCGAGCTTCAAAGGACTCGCCGGGAGCACCGTCAAGCTCGACAACGGCCAAGCCGTCACCGCGGATGACGCCTACCTGGTCGACTCGATCACTCATGCGGACGCACAGATCGTCGACGGCTACCGCGCCGGGCTGATGGCCCCGGCGATAGCAAGCTTCAGTCTCGACACGAAGCTGGACGACGTACGCGCGCTTGTCGCCTTCATCAAGGCTCAGAAGTAGACGGACCCCTGATCACGCTCCGGTCGCTGCCGCTGACAGAGCGGCGCGCCGTCGGCGGTCCCGTCGCGCGAGGGCTGCTCGCCGCTTACTTCGGTGTGGCGCTCGCCTGTTGGCTTGCCGCGACCGTCACCGCAATCGTGGCGGCGCCGGATCTGGCGGCGGGACGGCCACTCGACTCGGCGCCCGTGCTGGCGGTGCACCTGGTCACGCTCGGCCTGCTCCCGTTCGCCGTCAGCGGCGCCTCGTTCCATCTGCTGCCGGTGATGCTGAGAAACGATCTGCCGTCGCAGCGCGCACTCTGGTTCGCCTTACTGCTACTCGGCGGCGGGCTGCTCGTTGCTTCCGGTCTTGGGCGCAGCGCCGAGCCCGCAGTGTGGGCCGGCGCGGCGCTGGTCGCCTGCGGGCTGGGCATCGTGCTGGCCGAGGTGCTCATGCTCGTCGCCCGGGCGCCACGTGGTCGCGCCCTGATCGCCAGTCGGCTAGGCGTCGGGCTCTCGTGCGTCCACGTCGTCGCCGCGCTCTGCCTTGGGGCAGTGATCTTCTCGAAGGATGCTCCCTTCGCCGGGATTTCGTACGGACGGTGGCTCCTGATCCACCTACACGTCGCGCTGCTCGGGTGGATTGCCCTGCTGATCATCACCGTCGGCCGGAATCTCGGCCCCATGCTCGCGCAAGCACCCGCGGCAGCTCCCCGCGCACGGCCGCTCGACGAGCTCGCGCTCACGGCCGGCCTGTGGCTCCTCCTTGCCGGTATCGCCACCGAGTCGCGGCCGCTCACGCTCGCCGGGGCTGTTGTCGTTGTGCTGACACTCGGTCGGTTCTCAAAGCTCGTGATCCGCACCGCGCGAATGCGGCGCGGCCCGCTCGAAGCACCACTCGTCCATATGCTCGTCGGTGGCGTCTTCCTCGCGCAGGCGGCCGGGTTCGGTCTCGCGATCGCAGCCGGCGCCGACAGTGTGCACATGGTCTGTGGCTACGTCGTGTTGCTGCTCGTCGGGTGGGCAGGTGGCGTCGTACTCGGGCACATCGGCAAGCTGCTCTCGCTCTCGGTCTGGGTGTGGTGGCCGCCGGGTCCGAGACCAAAGCAGGCCGAGCTCTACCCGCGCACGCTCGGACTCGCCGCAGCCGCCGCCTTCGCCGTCGGTGTCGAATCACTCGCGATCGGCGCCTTCACTGACCTCCCGACCCTCGCTCGAGCGGGCGCAGGTGTCCTCTGTGGATCAGCCTTGCTTTCGATCGCCGGGGCGGCGCTCACCTGGCAGCGAAGGTCACGCGAATCGACTTGATCAACCGGAGGCGCCTGAGACTCCGGTGTCGGCCGCAACGAGCCTTCGGCATTGTTCGGATGACAGCGCTGGTGCCGACCGTCACCGTCCGTCCCAATGCGGCTGTTCGCCAATCGTCCGCGCTGGCAACGCTGGCTCCTCCGGGGAGGCATGGGCGCCTTCGCTTTGCTCGCGCTCGCGCAGGCGGTCCCCTACGGCCGCAACCACAGCAATCCGCCTGTGAGCAAGGAGCCGGCGTGGAACTCGCTGCGTACGCGTGAGCTGGCGGTCAGGGCGTGCTTCGACTGCCACAGCGACCAGACGAAGTGGCTCTGGTACTCCAACATCGCTCCGGTCTCCTGGCTCGTGCAGCGCGACGTCGACGACGGCCGCAGCGCGCTCAACTTCTCCCAGTGGGACAAGCCGCAGGACGTCAGCGCGAGCGATATCGCAGAGGCCGTCCACGGCGGCATGCCGCCCTGGTTCTACACGATCATCCACCGCAACGCAGCGCTGAGCACCATCGAGAAGAACCAGCTCATCGCCGGCCTGAATGCAACCTTCGCGAAGTCGCCACCGATCGGCGGCGGAGGCTGACCGGCTGACCAAAGGCGTGCTGGTCGTCCCTCGCCCCATCTTGGTGTCTGCTTCGCGAAACCTTCGCTCCGGCTTGGCCCAATCGAGGTCAGAACCGAGGCGTAGCTGGCCTGTGCCGAGGCAGGATGCGTGCGTGTCTCTTGAAGCAGCGCGACTGATCCAAACCACGCCCGGGTACCCGTTGGTGCCGATTCATCTCCACACTGCGGCGAGACGAGAGAGTGGCCCCGCCTCGTGTGGGCGGGGCCGGGACCACCCAAACCCGTTGCGGGTAGTTCAGAACGGAAGCGTCGCCCAGCGGACGATGCTCGGCGTCCCGATGTTGAACGAACCGTTGGCGAGGTAGAGCCCGAACGAGCCGGCGAAGGTTGGCTGCGTGGGATAGTCGAGCCAAGGCATGTTGTCGGCGAGCACGCGGACGGTTCCGTTGGGTGCAACCGTGACAATGCTGCCGCTGTTACTCGGGTAGTGGCCGTTGACCGCCACCCAAAGGTTCCCGAGCGGATCGAAGGCGATTCCGTCAGCACTGATGAGCGCCCGATCCTTCGCGAATACCTGCAGCGGGCTGGGCGATCCGTCCCGACCGACCGTGGTCGTAAGGATTTGTCCACGGTCGTACTGGGTCACGTACAGAGTGTTGCCACGGAACGCTATCCCGTCGGCTCCGAGCGCCTTCACGGGCGCCAGCGCCGGATCCTGCAGCCAGGGCACGGTTTGGGTCACTGGAGCGCCACCGAGCTTGACCCGCCAGATCGCGCCGAGGTCCGGATCCGTCACATAGAGATAGTTGCCCGAGAAGGCGAGGCCATTCGGGAACGCTTCCGAGGGAAGGTAGAGCACCGGTGTCAGCCGGCCCTCGGCCCCGACCCGCAGCACCGCGGTCGGCACTGTGTCGGAGAAGGCTGCGATCGCGACGTAGAGCCGTCCCTGCGGATCGAAGGCAACGCCTGCCAAGAGACCGTAGCCAGCGTCGATACCTGAGACGACCGGCATGGGTGTGCCGCCGTCCAACGGGACACGCTCGATCGTGCCGACGTTCGTCGTCACACCCCAAGTCGTGTGGGAAGCGTAGAGAGCGCCCCCGCCGAAAGCCATGCTCTCGACGAACGACCCATAGGGCGCGACAGACGGCCACGACTGGACCGTCTCAGGCGGCGGCAGCACAGACGTCGAGGCAGCCGACGCCGCGCCCAGACCACCAAAGGCGACCGCAGCGAGAACCGCAGCGAGTAGGCCGCTACGGAGAAGCCATTTCATCGTGAACCACCTCCTGATCCCCGGCCCGTACCACAGACGTTCTTCCACGGGCCGTCACCCCGAGCGTCCTCCTGCGACACCGAGACGGCATCGGCAGATCCACCGATCACAGCATCGGGAGATTCAACGGACCGCGCCCCCGGGCCCGAAGCCCGAGCCCCGGCCGACAGTTCTTGCTCTAGCACGAGGGTTGCCACGGCGGTTCCAGCATCGCCAGCGGAGAGAACGCAGGAGACCGCCAGGCGGCGCGCGACCCCGCTTTGGGAGCGGGCTTGCGGCTAGTGCCCCCGGCATGAATCGAACATGCGCACGCGGTTTAGGAAACCGCTGCTCTATCCACTGAGCTACGGGGGCCGGGCGGAAACACTATGCCGTGCGCCGCACGCAAAGGAGGCGGCCGACGCCGCCTCCTTCGGCAGTAAAGCGGGGCGTCTTCAGTGGGCCATCGCAGCCGCGGGGTTGAGCCGCAGCTTCGGCAGGAACGTCTTCGCGGCCGGCAGCAGGGCGACGGAAGCAACGCTGGTTGCGATGGCGACGAAGCCGCCGATCTGGAAAGCGTGCGCAATCCCTGCCGCCGCTGCGGGGCCGACGAACGTGCCGCCGGCTGCAGCCGTGGCGATGCTGGCGTAGATCGCGATCCCGAGTGTGCCGCCGACCTCGTGCCCAGTGGCGCTGACGCCGGAGATCATGCCGGCCTCGTCGTGGCGAGCACCGGTGAGGACGCCGACCGCCATTGCGGTTCCGGACATGCCGAGCCCGAAGCCGGCCAGGAGCATCCCCGGCAGCATGTCGCGCAGGTAGCTGCCATGCGCAGGGACGTGGGAGAGGAGGAGCAGCCCGCCGGCGGCCATGACGAGGGCCGGCCCGGCCGACCAGCGGAGACCGCGGCGGTTGAGCACGTGGCCGGCGGCGTGCGAGCCGGCACCAGCGGCGAGGGCCAGCGGGATGAACGCGAGGCCGGTGCGGAGCGGCCCGTGACCGAGTGCGAGCTGCAGGTAGAGCGAGCAGAGCAGGAACAGACCGAACATGAGGCCTGCGTTGATGAGACAAAGCACGAGGCCACCGCCTACGGAGCGGTCGACAAGCCGGTCGAGGTTGAGCAGCGGCTGCCGCGTGCGCAGCTCGCAGATCGCGAAGGCGCCGAGGCCGAGGATGCCGACGCCGCCGAGGCCGAGGGTCTGCCCTGAGATCCAGCCGGCCGTGTTGGCCTGCGTGATCGCGTAGACGATCGCTGCGAGGCTGCCGGTGGCGAGCGCGGCGCCGCGAATGTCAAGGCCGCTCCACCGCGGCTTCTCCGTGTCGGCGGGCACGAGCTTGCGGGCGCCGATGGCGAGCGCGACGGCGACCGGCAGGTTGATGAAGAAGATCAGGCGCCAGTCGACGAGCTCGGTGAGGACTCCGCCGAGGAGGACGCCAAGTGCGGCGCCGGCTCCGCCGACGGCTCCCCACGCGGCGAGCGCCTTGGCGCGGGCAGGCCCGTGGAACGTGCTCGTGATGATCGAGAGCGCAGCCGGGGACAGCATCGCTGCGCCGAGTCCCTGCCCCGCGCGGGCCGCGAAGAGCGTGGCGGCCGACGTGGCCATCGCCGAGGCGAAGGACGAGGCAGTGAAGATCGAGAGGCCGGTGAGGAACATGCGGCGGCGGCCAAGCAGGTCGGCGGCGCGGCCGCCGAGCAGGAGGAGGCTGCCGAACACGAGCGAGTAGGCCGTGATCGTCCAGCTGATCGCTGCGCCCGAGATGTGCAGGTCGCGGGCGAGATTCGGCATCGCGATGTTCACGGCGGTGATGTCGAGGATGACCATCAGCTGCGCGACCAGGAGCATCGGGAGGAGCCGCTTGGGCGTCTGCTGCTCGCCGGTTGCGGGTGCCATATGGGTGTGGTGCTTGTGCATCGTCGTCTCCTTCTCGGGGGTGGTGGACTGCATGCCGAGAAGGTCGCTCAGAAGCGGGTTCGCCGGCCACGTTGAGACCCCGTAGGAAAAACCGCAGACTTTGGGACTATGGTCGAGCAGATGGGGTCGCCGCCGCAGCGGATGCTGGAGCGGGCGGAGGAACTCGCGGCGCTGGAGGCGGCGATCGCCGCGGCCCAGAACGGCGCAGGAAAGCTGATCGTGATCCAAGGGCCGGCGGGAATCGGAAAGAGCTCGCTGCTCGCCGAGGGCAGGGCACGAGCGGCCGAATCCGGCTTGACGGTCCTGTCCGCCCGGGCGAGCGAGCTGGAGGCGGATTTCTCCTTCGGCGTCGTTCGGCAGTTGTTCGAGGCCCTCGTCGCGACTGCGTCGGGAGAGCAGCAGTCGAGCCTGCTCGCCGGTGCCGCGGGGCAGGCAGCGCGACTGTTCAGCCAGGGCGAGGCCGTCGGCGGAAGCGAAGAGGACGTCTATGCAGTCCTTCACGGCCTGTACTGGCTGGCGCTCAACCTGGCGGAGACGGGACCTCTCGTGCTCGCGGTCGATGACCTGCAGTGGGCCGATCCGCCTTCGCTCCGCTGGCTGTCCTATCTCGCGCGGCGGCTCGAGGGCGTGGATGTCTGTGTGTTCGCGACGTTGCGTCCGCTGCAGGACGAGGATCCGCTCCTGGCCGAGCTGCTGGCGGACCCTGCAACGGCGCTCGTGCAGCCGAACTCGCTGACGGCGCCCTCGGTCGCCGAGCTCGTCGCGCAGGAGCTGGGCGACGATGCCGAGGAGGCGTTCTCTCTCGCCTGTCATCACGCGACCGGCGGCAATCCGCTGCTCTTGCGGGAGCTGCTGCTAACGCTCGCCGCCGAGAGCGTCGCGCCCGTCGCGGCATCGGTGCCGGCGATGGAGCGGCTCGCTCCGGAGGCCGTGACGCGCTCGGTGCGGCTGCGGCTGAGCCGCCTCGCCGAGGAGGCAGCTCGGCTCGCTCGTGCCGTGGCGGTGCTCGGCGACCGGGTCGAGCGCGAGCACGCGGCTGCTCTCGCGGAGCTCGACCGAGGGCAGATCGCGGCGGCGGCGGCGGCGCTCGCGGGCGTCGGCCTGGTACGGGCGGAACCGCCCTTCTCCTTCGTCCACCCCCTCGTCCGCAACGCGGTGTACGTGAGCATTTCGCTGCAGGAACGCGAGGCCGAACACGCCCGTGCCGCGGAGCTCCTGGCCGCCCTGGGCGCGCCCGCGGAGCAGGTCGCTGCGCAGCTCCTCGTCGCACCGCCCGAAAGCGTCCCCCGTGCGGTCGAGCTGCTACGCGATGCCGCCGACCGCGCAGCAGCCGAAGCAGGACTCGAAAGCGCTGTTCGCTACCTGACCCGGGCGCTCGAGGAGCCGCTCGAGGACGACGAACGCGGGGAACTCCTGTTCGAACTTGCCGGTTTCGAGGCAAACCTCGGCTCGCCGGGAGTAATCGAGCATCTCCGGGAGGCGCGGTCACTCGTGCGCGAAGGCGCCAGGCAAGCCGAGGTGTCGCTGGCCCTCGGGCACGCGCTGTATTGGGCGGGCGACGAGGCACAAGGAGTCGACGTGCTCGAGCGCGCCCTGGCCGAGCACCCGGATGTCGACGTCGAGTTACGGCGCCGGCTCGAGGCAGAGCTGGTCGTCAACGCGACTCGGGTGGCCTCCCAGTACCGGCGCGCGCGGGAATTGCTGGCGGACCTCGATGTATCGCTCGACGAAGGGCCGGGAGCGAGGGTGCTGATCGCCGGCAAGGGCTACCACGCGGCCGTGGGCGGCGGCAACGCTGAAGACGCGGCGGCGGCGGCGCTCGCCGGACTGACGGCGATGTCCGACGAGGAGCGGGCGCGCCACTACACAGGAGGGGCATACGCGTTGCTCCACTGCGACCGTCTCGAGGATGGTCTGCGCCTGCTCGACGCAACGCTGGCCGACGTCCGCCGGCGAGGCGCGGTCTTCCCCTTCTCCAGCCTCTCGATAACGCGCGCAGTCTTCCTGTACGCCGGCGGTTCACTGATCGAAGCCGAGGCGGATGGGCGAGCTGCACTCGCGGCACTCCCGCACCAGCGAGTGTGGTTCAGACCGACGACGCACGGCTGGCTCGCGCAGATCCTGGTGGAGCGCGGCTCGATCGACGAAGCAGCGGAGCTGCTCGACGCAGTCGAGGGCAGCGTGGCGCCGGATGCGTTCTCCCGGGCGCCGCTGCTGCGCGCTCGAACCCTCGTCGCGGCCGCTCGCGGCGATCACAGGGCCGCACTCGAGCATGCGCTCGAGCTGGGGAGGAGGCTGAGCTCGTTCGGCCACACCAATCCGGCCGCCTCCTACCCGGCCTGGCGCTCGCTTGCAGCGCTCGCGTACCACGCGCTGGGCGAAACACAGGATGCGCTCGCCATGGCTGCCGAAGAGGTCGAGCTGGCGCGCGCCTGGGAAGCACCGCGGACCCTTGGGCGCTCCCTCCGGATCTTGGGCCTGATCGAAGGCGGTGAAGAGGGGATCGCGCACATCCGCGAGGCGGTCTCGGTGCTCGAGCCCTCGTCGGCGCGGGTCGAGTACGCCTACGCGCTCGCCAACCTCGGCGCCGCCCTGCGCCGGGCAAACAAGCGAGCCGAGGCGCGCGCGCCCCTGCGGGATGCGCTCGAGCTCGCGCAGAAGGGCGGAGCCACGTTGCTCGCCGAGCATGCCCACGAAGAGCTCGTCGCGACCGGAGCGAGGCCTCGGCGGGTCGAGCTCAGCGGTGCCGCCGCCCTCACACCGAGCGAACGGCGCATTGCGTCGATGGCCGCCGACGGGCTCTCCAACAGAGACATCGCCCAGGCCCTGTTCGTGACCCTCAGGACCGTGGAGATGCATTTGTCGAACGCTTTCCGCAAGCTCGGCGTCTCTTCGCGCACGCAGCTTGCCGGAGCACTCGCGGAGAGCGAGACGCCGGTCGCCGCCGGGTCCTGAGCGAGCCAAACGTGCGAGTATCGGCGGCATGAGCAACGCAGACGCTGTCGCCGACCTCCTGCACCAAGCGGCCGAGACGCATCACGTCGTCTATCGCATCGTGGACGGCGACGATCCCGACTGGGCGTCGTGGTACGCCGACTGGCTGCTCACTCTTTCGGAGCTGCCGCAACTCATCGGCTCTACCCCCGTACGTAGCCATCTCGTACACGCGCTCGTCGAGCTCGACCGGGTCTACACGACCGAGCCCCGCGAGGAGCGCTGGGAGGACTGGTACGCCGAGCGGCTGATCGACCGTTTTGCCGACTCCTAGCTAGAACGGCTCGATGTTCGTCGGCGCCGGCCGCCACAAAGAGCTCAGCCCCTAGTCGTGCGGAATCCGCGCTGCAAGCTCCCTCAGGACCTTGCCCTGGATCTGCGGCACGTCCGACATCAGGCTCCGAAAAGCTCGAGCTTCGACGACGAGCACGCGTGCAGGCCCTCTCGTCCGGACCGCAGCCGTGCGCAGTTGCCCGGTGACAAGGGCGATCTCACCAAAGAAATCGCCCGGTCCGAGCTTGTTCACCACACGTCCATTGCGTAAGACGTCGGCCGAGCCCTCGGCAATCACGAGAAACTCGCGACCACTCGCGCCCTGGCGCGTGATCTCGCGCGCCTCAGGCAGATCGAGCTCGTCGGCGAGCAGCGCAATCTTCGCAAGCTCCTTCTTCGAGCAGCCGGCGAAGAGAGGAACGCGTTTGAGCAACTCGATCTTCGCGTTCTTGTGCAACATCGGGCAAAGGCAGTCTGTTCGATCGGACAAGCGAGTGCAATGCCCCGGCAACAATCGAACTGGGCGCCGCGCTCTTGAGAAATCGCTGCTCTAGCCGCCTGAGCCAGCTAGCGCTTCGCGCCGACCCGCTCCGTCGAGCGACTCAACGCCTCGTCGGCGTCACCGGCTGCAAAGAGCTGCTCACCGCGCTCGGATCACCGCCGGATACTCGATGCCGCCTTCCGTGACCCAGAGGCCGTTCTGCCAGTGGACGTGACGGATCGCGTTCGTCATCACGCCGGTCAGAATGCTGACGGCGGCCGGGGTGAAGAGGCCGAGCGCAAGGAGCAATCCGCCGCCGGCCTCGGAGGCGCCGGCGAGCACCGCGCTTTCGCGTCCCGGCCGCAGGCCGATCTGCTCGAAGTGCTCGCCCGTGCCCTCCGGGCCGGCGCCGCCGAACCAGCCGACGAGCTTCTGCATGCCGTGGCCGACGAAATGCCCGCCGATCGTCGCGCGCAGTGCCAGCTTGCCCAGACCCCTCATGCGCCCCGGCTACCCGGGTGCTGAGAAGGAAAACCCGCGAGCTAGAGTCCTGCTCGATGAGCGCTTTCAGCCTCGAGGCGCTGCTCAACTCGCGGCGCGGCGAGGATCTCGACCTCTGGGCCCGCACGATCAATCCGCAGTTCGT
>DASSLB010000103.1:0-9813 GCA_035689945.1 Gaiellaceae bacterium
CGGCCTATTGCTTCTGCGCGCTCGCTGCTCGTCGAGCCGCGGTGGCTTATCGGTTCCGGCATCCAGGTGGGCGGATTCGTCCTTTACGTTGTCGCGCTCGCGCTCGCACCACTTTCGCTCGTGCAGGCCACCGCCGCGGGCGGCATCGGGATCCTCGCCATCATGGTCTCGCGGATCACGCATGTTGCGCTGACCAGGCTCGAACAGGTCGGAGCTGCTGTGTCGGTGCTCGGCCTGGCGCTGCTCGGCGTATCAGTTCTCTCCAGCCACGCTGAGGGGAGCGGAGCGACGTACGCCTGGGTCGCGATCTGGCTTGGAGCCTCGGCGCTCGGGGCGATCCTCTGCGTACGACTGCCCATACGGGCGATCGGGCGCGCACCGGCATTGGGCATCGCCTCCCGGATCCTCTTTGCCGCCGGGGACGTGGCAACCAAGATGGCCGTCTCCGGCGGACTCCAGAACGTGGCCTTCCTCATCTGCCTGATCGTCTTTTACGGCGCCGGAATCGCCGTCCTCCAGGCCGCCTTCCAGCGTGGTGGCGCGTTGACGACGGCCGGTCTTTCGACCCTGCTGACGAACGCGCTGCCGATCGCCGCGGGCATGGTGCTCTTCCACGAGCCACTGCCCTCCGGGTGGATCGGCGCCGTTCGCGTCGCGGCGTTCGCCGCAGTCGTCACCGGGGCAGTACTGCTCGCTGCGCGGAGCAAGCAGGCGGAGCCGCGCCACCCCGCGCAGAAGCTAACTCGCTTCAAGCCGATCGCCGGCTGAGGTTGCTGTGGGCGGGGCCGAGGATCGTGCGCCCAGGCGGAGTCGGCTCCGTCGCTGGAGCCGCCGGCTTGCGCTGGCGCTGCTCGTGCTTGTGGTGGGACTCACGCTCGCGGCGCTCGGGTTCGACCTGGCAACCAACGGCAACGAGCGGCCAGCCGCCTTGCTCTATCGCGGGCCGTTCGTCCGGGTCGACGGGACGCTCCTGGCCTACCGCACTTGGGGCAACCGTGGCTCGCCACTCGTGCTGCTCGGCGGAGCTGCCGAGCCGTCTTGGGTCTGGCACGAGGTTGGCCCGCTTCTCGCCCGCGCCGGTCACCGCGCCTTCGCTCTCGACCTGCCGCCGTTCGGCTACAGCCAACGGCGCGGCCCCTACACGATGGCCCACTGGCTTCAGCTCCTCCAGGGGTTCGAGCGGCGGCTACACATTGTGCGCCCCGTGCTCGTCGGTCACTCTCTCGGCGCCGGCGTAGCTGCAGCCGCCGCGCTCGCACGACCCCACGAAGTCGCCGGCGTCGTGCTCCTCGACGGAGACGCCCTCGCCTTCGGCGGCAACCACGGCTGGATAGCAGATCTACTCATCTACCCGTACTACACCGCCCTCTACCGACTCGTCACCAGCTCCGACTGGATCATCGGCCGCGTCTTACGCAGCGCATGGGGGTCGAACCCTCCCCGCCTCAACCACGCCATCCTCGCCCAGTTCGAACGCCCATTCCGCGTCGATGGAACCGACGGAGCGATGAAACAACTCCTCGCCAACGGCATTCCCGGCCTCACCCTCGCCCAACTCGGGCGGCTAGGCGTCCCACGCGCCGTGCTCTGGGGCGCAAACGACGACGTCGACTCGCTCGCGAGTGGCCGCACCACCGCCTCCGCGCTTCACACAAATCTCCAGATCATCCCCGGCGCAGGTCACCTTTCCATGCTTGCCCAACCCCGGACCACCGCCAACCGCATCCTCCACTTCCTCGCCAGGTCCGCGAAGACAGGACGCCGCACCAATGTTGGAAGTTGACCGTCTGACTGGCGCTCGCAGGACTTGGGGCTGGACGTCTCCTCGATCGGAGTGTGCGGATCCCAACGATGGATCTGGTACAGGTCGACGTAATCGAGGCCGAGGCGCTGTAGCGAAGCGTCGATCGAGGCGAGGATGTGCCAATGGAGGCGCTGCACGACGTGGTCCGGGCCGGCAAAGCACGGTATATCGGCGCGAGCAGCATGTACGCCTGGCAATTCGCCAAGGCCCAGGCGGCGGCCCCGATGCGCTTCGTGTCCATGCAGAACCACTACAACCTGGTCTACCGCGAGGAAGAGCGAGAGATGATCCCGCAATGCATCGACCAGGGAGTCGCCGTGTTGCCCTGGAGCCCGCTGGCACGCGGTCTGCTCGCCGGCAACCGCACACGTGAGGGTGAGCGCCTGACTACGCGCGCCCGCACTGACTCCTGGGGAGACAGCCTCTACACGTCGGAGCTCGACTTCGCCGTCGTCGACCGCGTTGCCGAGGTTGCCGCCGGCCGCGGCGTGTCCGCGGCACAGGTCGCTCTCGCCTGGCTCCTGCACAAGCCCGGCGTGACCGCGCCGATCGTGGGGGCCACGAAGCTCGAGCACCTTGACGACGCCGTGGCCGCCGAGCAGCTCGCGCTTGACGCCGACGTGATTGCGCGGCTCGAGGAGTCGTACGTGCCTCACGCGATCGCCGGCCACTCCTGACTCCACTCGCCTGGGTCAAATCTGACCGTGGTGCGCGAAGGCGGCGCCAATGGCAGGCATCTCTCGGTGACGCCGAACGCAGATAGATGGATTGCGTTAGGCGCTTGCGGTCCGAGCGAATCGTCGGGACAGCATTCGGCCGCCTGTTCTCATCGATAGGGGATCAGGACCCGAATTTCTGGAGGTAGGGGGTCAAAAGCCCCGCTAGGGCGCGCGCGGCGCACGCCCAAGATCTAGCGGCGCGAGCATCAGATTTCAACCTGCCGCTCGATGCAGAGCGACTCGTGCAGGTGGTTCCGTGCGAAAGGGGCTGTGCGGCGTCTAGGCAGCGTGGTTGGAGAGGCACATAATCGTCCTTGAGTCTGCGAGCCCTGCTGTGAGAGGAGACCCATGACCTCAGTTGAGGACACGACCGAGCTTCGTTTCGATCCGCCCGGCCCAGGGTTTTGGAGCCAGGATCCGGTTCATTTCCCGCGCCCGATTACGCGCTACTGGGCGGAGATGCATCCCGAGCCGTTCGTGCGCGGCTTCAGCGAGTTCACGCAGCGCTACGGGATGCTCTTGGACACGATGAGGTACGCGTATATCAACGGGTTCGCCTATAGCCAGGGGGCGCCGGTTTCTGACGAGGAGGCGCCGCGTCGGTTTGCTCGGGCAGAGGAGGTTTGGGAGCAGAAGCTGTGGCGCGAGCAGCTGCGTGAATGGGACGAGACGGTCAAGCCCGACTCGATCCGCAAGCACAGAGAGCTGCAGGCGGTCGATCCGGACGCTCTCACGGACGAGGAGTTGATCGCCTACATCGGCCGCTGCGCTGACCACCACGCCGAGATGATCTCCCAGCACATGCGTTTCACCGGTGCGGCGATCCTTCCCATCGGGGACTTTCTGGCCCACCTTGGGGAATGGACGGAGCTTCCGCCGTCTCAGTTGCTCGCCCTGATGCGCGGGTCAGCGCCTGTTTCCGCCGGCGCTTCTGACGAGCTTGCACGGTTGATTACGGCTGTCGAACAGGACGCAGAGGCACAGCGTCTCCTTGGCTCGGACGGGGAGCCGGCAGAGGTGCTCGAGCAGCTCCGCTCGCTCGAGGGTGAAACTGGCGAGGCTGTCTCCGCTTACGTCGATCTCGTCGGCTACCGACTTCTGGACGGGTTCGACATCTCAGGGAGGTACGCGCTCGAGCTACCCGATGCGCTGCTCCGGGCGATTGGGGCAGCCGCGGCTAGCGGCGGGCCGGACGATTCCGACGTTGACACGATGATCGCCGACGCGCGCTCGAAGGTGCCGGAGCAGCATCGGGAGCAGTTCGACGACCTCCTCGGCGAGGCGCGACTGATGTACCGGCTACGCGACGAGCGCGGCGTGTTCAGCGACATCTGGGCCTCCGGACTCATGCGGCGTGCGGTGCTCGCAGGCGGTCACAGGCTCGCCGCGAAGGGCCGCATCCATGAGCCGGAGCACCTCGTCGATGCCACTCTCGACGAGATGCGCTCGCTCCTCTCTGGCGCGAACGGCCCCTCTGCGGACGAGCTCGCACGGCGCTACCGCTTGCGCATCTCGCACACGTCGAAGGACGCCCCCGCGACCCTCGGCGGCCCGCCGCCTCCCCGGCCGGACCCCTCACGCCTGCCGCCCGGGGCGCAGCGCGTGGCCAGGGCGATGGATATCGCGTTGGGCGCGCTCTTCGGCAGTTCCGAAGCCGAGCACGAAGAAGACCTCCTGCGAGGGCTGGCCGCAAGCGGCGGCGTCTACGAAGGCCCCGCGCGCGTGATCGGCGGGCCGGACGAGTTCGACCGAATCGTCGAGGGCGACGTACTCGTAACGCAGTCGACCACCGAGGCGTTCAACATCCTCCTGCCTCTGCTCGGCGCGATCGTCACCGACGCGGGAGGCCTGCTCTCACATTCCGCCATCGTCGCCCGCGAGTACGGCATCCCGGGCGTCGTCGGCACGCGCGAGGCAACGGGGCGGATAGCCGACGGCGCTCGTGTCCGGGTCGACGGCACTGCAGGAGAGGTGACCGTGCTGGCGTGAAGGACGTCGTCCCGCTCGTCAAGGCGCGCGACGAGGCGATCTTCGGCTCCAAGGCGGTCGGGCTCGGAGAGGCGTCACGGGAAGGGCTTAGTCTGCCGCCCGGCGTCGCTCTTTCCGGCTCGATCGTTGAAGCCGTCGCCTCCGGTGAGCAACGGGCGATCGACAAGGTGATGAAGGCAGTGCGCTCGCTCGAGCGTCCGCTCGCCGTCCGCTCGTCTGCAGTTGACGAGGACGGCGCGCAGGCGAGCTTCGCGGGCCAGCACCTGACATTGCTCAACGTGGCCAGCGACGCTGGCCTGACGTCCGCGCTGCGAGAGATCTGGTGGTCTGCGAACTCAGACTCGGCGATCACATACCGCCAGCGCGTCGGCCTATTCACCCGCCCGAGCGTCGCAGTCGTCATTCAGTCGCTCCTCGACCCGCAGGTTGCTGGAGTGATGTTCACGCGGAACCCGATCTCGGGGGTCGACGAGCGCGTGATCGAGGCGAGTTGGGGGCTGGGAGAGGCAGTTGTTGCGGGCCAGGTCATCCCTGACCATTTCCGCGTTTCCCGTTCCGGCGACGTGCTCGAACGGACGGCGGGCGCCAAGACGATTGCCATTCGAACGCTGCCCGAGGGAGGCACGGTCGAGGAGAAAGTGGCGCCGGAACTCGTCGAGCGCCTCTGCCTCGACGACGATCAGCTCGATGAACTTAACCGCCTGGCCGACCGCTGCGAGGAGGTCTACGGGCCCGCTCGGGATATCGAGTGGGCGTTCCGGGCCGGGAAGCTCTACCTGCTGCAGTGCCGCGCGGTCACGCGGGCAGGCTCCTGACACTGGGCCGTAGGATCGCCGTGTGGCGGGAGCCCCTCTCGAGGTACTGAAGCGCGTACCCCTGCTCGCTGATCTCGATCGGCGCGAGCTGCAGCAGGTCGCCAAGCTGTTCAAGGAGCGCAGCTTCCCACCAGGCGAAACCGTGATGAAGGAGGGCCTCGGCGGCGCGGCCTTCTTCGTGATCGAATCCGGTGAGGCAATCGTCAGCATCGGAGGCAACGAGCGCCGGAGACTGGGTCCGGGTGACTACTTCGGCGAGATCGCCCTGATCGACGAAGGCGCGCGCACAGCGACCGTGACGGCCGCGACCGAGCTGGCCTGCTACGGACTCACGCTCTGGGAGTTCGGTCCGGTGGTGCGCGAGAACGGCGAGATCGGGTGGAAGCTGCTGCAAGCGCTCGCGGCGAAGTTCCGCGACGTCGCTCAGGACGCGTAAGCCGACTGTTCGATCGAACCGTTCAGTGGGAGAGGCGGGAAGGCGACGGAGTGTTCAACCGTCGACGCGATCCTCAGGCGATTGCGTGAGCGTCTGTTTCGCAACGCTAGCTCGAGCGGCTGGGTGTTGCATACTCGGCGTGTGCGGATCGTCGATCTGTCGCATGAGTACGCGGACGACATGCCGCTCTATCCTGGACTACCTTCGCCCTCGTTTCACGACCTTGCGCAGGTGGAGCGGGACGGCTACGCGATGTCCGAGTACCACCTGCTCAACCACATCGGGACGCACGTCGACGCGCCCGCCCATCAGGTCGCGGGTGGAGCAACGCTGGACGAGATTCCGCTTGAGTCGCTGGTCACCGACGCAGTCACGCTCGACCTCTCCGGCCGTGAGCCGGGTGCCGTCGGGTGGAGCGAGCTCCAGCCGCTTGTCGGCGACGTCCGCGAGGGCGACTGGCTTTTCCTGTACTCCGACAACGGTCGCAACTGGGGGAGCGAGGGGTACTGGACTGGCTGGTCGTATCCGGATGCCGAAGCGTCGCGTGGTCTCGTCGAGCGGGGCATCGTCGGGATCGGCTTCGATGGTCCATCGGCGGATCCGGTGGACACCGAGACGTTCGATCTGCACAAGGTGTGGCTCGGCGCGGGTCGAATGATTCTCGAGAACCTCACTAACCTCGATCTCCTCCCGGCGCGGACATGGGTCGTGGTCGCGCCGCTCAAGGTGCGAGCAGCGAACGGGGCGCCCGCACGCGTGCTCGCCTTCGTCCCCGACTAGCAGGAGGGAAGGATGTCCGGATCACTCAGCCACGTCGGATCCCTCCGCCGCGGCATCCTCGGGCTGGGGGAGACGTTCGGCCTCTCACTAGCCCTGCTTGCACTCGTCATGGCGACGTCGCTCGCCACGAGCAGCGCCGCCGGCTTCGCCGGCCCCACCGTTCCCCTCGTCTACCTCGTTGCTGGCATCGGCTCACTTTGCCTCGCCTCCGTGATCATCCGCTTCACCCGGCGGATGGCCAGTGCGGGCGGCCTCTACACGTACATCTCGCGTGGCCTCGACTGCCACACGGGGTTCGTCGGCGGCTGGCTCTACGCCTGGGGTTTCGCCGCGGGGATCTCCTTCGTCCTCATCATCTCGTCGTACTTCCTGTCGACTGTGCTGAACGTGCACACGTCGATCAACCTGAGCTGGTTCGAGTGCTTCTGGATCCTCGTCGCGCTGCTCACCGTCTTCGCGCTACTCGGCATCCGCTTCTCGACACGGACGCAGCTCGTCTTCGCGGTGCTCGGCGTGCTGCTGCTCGTCATCCTCGCCTGCGTGATCCTCGGCAAAGGCGGTGCCTCGGGCGTGACCCTGCAGCCGTTCAACTTCCATCACGCGCACAACGCCCACGACTTCTTCTACGCGATGGTCTTCGCCTTCACCGGCTTCATCGGCTTCGAGGCAGCGGCGGCGCTGGGTGAGGAGTCCGCAGAGCCGTTGAAGCTGATCCCGAAGGCGATCCTCTCCGCGGTCCTCGTCGCACTCGTCTTCTACGTCTTCGTGACCTGGGCCATGTCGATCGGCTTCGGAGTGAACAACTCCGCAGCCTGGGCGAGTAACCCCGCAGCGCTCGACACGCTCGCGACGAAGTACGTCGGCAGCTGGTTCGCAACCCTCGTCGACATCGCCGTCGTCGTCGACGCGTTCGTGGCGGCACTGGCCGGCACAGCGCTCGTCTCCCGCACGGCATTCGCCATGGGACGCGAGGGCGGCTTGCCGAAGGTCTTCGCGTGGACGCACCCGCGCTTCAAGACGCCATGGGTCTCGATTATCGCCTCGCTCGTCTTGACCGTGATCCTCGTGACCTGGCTTGCCCGCTACACCTGGAACAACCCGTTCACGTACTTCGCCTTCATGGCGACGACCGCCACGTTCGGGATCCTTGGTACCTACATCCTCGTCTCGCTCGGCGGGATGACCTACTTCTGGCGAACGCGGGCGACGTCGGAGGTCGCGTACAACGCTTTCTGGGACATCTTCCTGCCCGTGGCGGCGATCGTCGTTTGCGGCCTGACGATCTACTGGTCGATCACTCCCCGTCCGCCGAAACCGATCAGCTACTCGATCTGGGTCGCTCTCGGCTGGCTCGGACTGGGCCTGGTGTACCTACTAATCCTGCGCCTCCGGGCACCGGATAAGGTCGCGCAGTTCGGCTCGGTGCTTGCCGAAGGAGGTGAGGGAACTCCCGCGCCCCAAGCGCAGCATGCGCCAGCAGGACTGGGCGGGTAACCCGTGGCGCGACCTCGGGAAGACCGGCTTCCGGCGGGTCTTCCCGAGTGGGGTCGGAGGCGGTGCCTCGCACGAGCTCAGTCGCCGGCTGCCTCGGCCACTTAGCTCGCAGGACATTAGGGAGCGCGCTGGGCCAGCATCCTCTCGCCAGACCTCCTTCTGGTCGCGGCACCACGCGCCATAGCGGAGAGCCCTGACACATATCAAGCGATGCCGGATGGCGTTGTTAAGTTCGGAGCCGTGGCCGGTGTACCTGTCGAGACATTGCGCCGGGTTCCGCTCTTCGAGGAACTCGACGAGCCAGAACTGCAATCGATCGCCGATCTGATGAACGAGGCGAACGTTCCCCCCGGCGCGATAGTGACGGCGGAGGGCGGCCCGGGGGACGGCTTCTTCGTGATCGAGAGCGGCGAGGCGGAGGTGACGATCGAAGGAATTCCGCGCGCAGTGATGACCGCGGGCGACTACTTCGGAGAGATTGCTTTGTTGCTGGGCTCGAGCCGAACGGCCACGGTGACAGCAAGCACGAACCTTCGCTGTTATGCGCTGACACCGTGGGACTTCCGCACGCTCGTCGAGGGAAGTCCCGCGATCGCCTGGAAGGTCATGCAGTCGATGGCGGCGCGGCTCGGGTAGTTGGCTCAGCGCCGCAGGCGGAGGACGACGGCGCACGACTCTCCGCCGTCGAGGCACGAGTGGGTCTCGCACTCAACAGATCCGGCCCGCACACCGCGGATGCCTTTCTCGACGAGTCCGGCCCACATGCCGCGGTCGATCAAGGCGGCCTCGGGACGCTCGGTCACGAGCGGACGCAGGGGGCACGTCGGCGTGGCGATGACTGCGGTGTCGCCGTCGATGCGCTCGAGCGTTGCGTGAAAGCCGAGTGACCGGACGGCGGCACAAACCCGCTCCAAACCGCTCCTTACGCCGGCGCTTGGTCGCAGCCTGGAGGCGCGAGCGAGGTCGCGGCCGTACTCTTCGCCGGCGCTGCGGAGCGCGTCCTCGCGCCCTTCGGCCGGCAGTTCGTCGAGTAGGCGAGCGACGAGGGCCGGCAGCCGTCTCGGCGGGAACTCGAGCGTCTGCGCCTCCGGCGCAGGCGAATAGAGCTTCGCCGGACGTCCAGCGCCGGGGCCGGTCCGGCCGGAGCGGCGCGCGAAGCTCGTCTCGAGCAGCCCGGCGTGCAGGAGTCGCTCGAGGCGACTGCGGGCGACGCTGCGGTGGACACCGAGTGAGGCGGCGGCATCGTCTGCGCTGACGGGCTCGGGCGCCCCGCGCACGTAGAGGAGCGCGGTTCGCAGTTCGCTGGCGCCGATTCCGTCGAGGGCTTCCACCGCAGTGAGGAAAGCCTAGACCTTCTGGCGCGTCTTGTTTAGAGTGATCGACGATGTTTAGAACGGCGAGGGAGTCGGTCGAGCCCGCGACCGCCACGCCTGAACCGCAGTTGGCCGCGCTGCCGGGAGGCGATGTTCCTCCACTCGACATCCCCTATGCGATCCGCTGGCTCGTGCCGAACGGCGAACGGTTCGCGAACTTCGACATCCTCAACGACAACGACACGCAGCTCGACTACTACCGCCGCTTCGGACACGTCTACGCGGTAGGGATACCGAGGAAGAAGTGGCGACTCGTGGTCGTCTCCGACCCTGACCTCCTGGACGAAGTCGCAGGGAACGAGGATCAGTTCGGCAAGCCGACCGAGGAAATCAACTTCTTCGCCCAGCTCCAGAACACACGTGGCAGCGGCATCTCGGTCCTCCGCGACGGCGAGCACTACGA
>DASSLB010000104.1:0-5762 GCA_035689945.1 Gaiellaceae bacterium
ACGACGAGCGCGGGCGTCGCAACGCCGCGGGCCACGTAGCGCTCGCGTTCTGACAGGACCCGTTCGGCTGCGCTTGCGCGTTCCTCCACGGACATAGGCGCCCGGATTATGTCCTGCGCGATGCGGCGCATTCAAGCGGCAAGCGCCTCGCAATGCGAGGCAACCGGGCGCTCTGTTGCCGCAATCCGCGACCGGTAGCTGCCACCGTCACAAAAGCGTCTCGAACGTGCCGAAGCGCAGCTCGCTGTCGTAGTGGAACCGTGTGGCGTCGACGCGCTCCATGTAATCCTCGCGTCGGGCAGCGACGAACGTGTTGTACGCGTCGACCGACTCCCATCGGTCGATCACGAGGTATCGGCCCGGCGCTTCGGCGTCTCGTAGCAGCTCGGTGCCGATGTAGCCGCGGCCCTCGCGGAAGAACGTGGCCCACTCGCCGTCCGATCCGTAGACCCGCTCGAACTCCGGCGCGTCGTGCACCTCGTAGCTGAAGACGAGTGCAATCACTCCGCTGAGGATAAGGTCCGCGACATGAGCGCCGAGCCTGTTGCAGCCGAGCCTGAAGCACGGGCCGAATACGCAGGCGTACTCCGCTTCTACCACCTCGCCAAGCACCAGGAGTGGCAGGTGGACGACGTCCCATGGGGCGAGATCCCGTTCGTCCCGGAGGGAAAGGGAACGCTCGAGCGCAAGGCACGGCGCCGGGACATCTGGCGCTCTGTGATCATGCAGCAGCTCCAGGCGGACGTGTTCGCGTGCGAGATGGCGTCGCAGCTGCTCGCGGCGGCGCCCGACCCGGAGGCGCGCCTCTACTACTCGACGATGGTGCAGGACGAGTCGCGCCACACCGAGGCGTGGCTGCGGCTGATCGGCCAGGTCGGCGGGGAGGGTGAGCGCGATCCGTACCTCGACGAGCTTGCGCACATGTTCCTCGAGGCGGATCTGCTCGAGGAGAAGGTCTTCCTGATGCAGGTCTTCTTCGAGCGGCTGATCATCCCGCGCTTCCGCCTGATCGCGAAGTCCTCGCGCGGCACGGTTCTCGAGGATCTCTGCAACCGCCTTGCGATCGACGACGGCATCCACCACGGTGCCGGAATGGCGTACGAGCGGGTCCTGCTTCAGTCCGCCGGGAAGAAGGTGCGCTCGCGGCTCGTCGACGCCGCGAACACGATGCTGCCCATCTTCGCGAACCACGTCCTCTGGCGGCCGAAGGCGCGCGAGATGATCGGGACGCTGATGGAGGCGCGCGACCGGGAGCGGCTCCGTGAGGAGCTGAACCACGGTGTCCGGCTCGCAAACTCCCTCGGCCTGGACGTCTCCGACGTCCGACTTCCCGCCGGCTAGCAAGGCATTGGGGAGCCGGGACGCGAGCGTCCCGGCTCCTTTGGTCCCCTCTAGCTGCGGATCGTGTTGCTTCGACCCGCGAGGTAACAGGAGCCGACCTGCCTGGCTCCAAGAGTTACGCGCACTCGCTGCCTCGCCTTGATCCCCGAGCGGAAGCTCGCGGACGTGATGACGGTGGGAGCTACCCCGGTCGTGTCAGCCTGCAAGATCACCCGCTTGACCATCACCCAGCGCTTCTTCGCCTTGCTGTAGCGCTGGAAGGTGGCGACCTTCCCGGCGAAGCTCTCGGCTGCGGAGATGTGCAGCATGTACTGGTGCCGCGCGACCTTGCCGAGCCGCAGCAGCGGCAGGACCTTGGCGGTTGCGGCGCTGCTGTCCGCGTTCTTGACTCTGACGGAGTAGGCGGTCTGGCGCAGCGGCTGCGCCTGGTAGCTGAATGCGCCGCCGGTTGTCGACGTGATCGTCGCGAGCGAGGTCGCGCTCGTCGCGCCACACTGGAGTGCGAGGACCTGCAGCGACTGGCCCGACAGCTTGTCGGTGAGCGTCCCGGTGAGCATCACCTTGCCGCCGAAGACGACAGCCTTCGGGCTAACTCCGATGTTCGACGTCGGATTCACGGCGACGGTGACCGTGCCCCGGAAGTTCTTCCCCTTGTTCGTCAGATCGGAGAAGTCGAACCTGCCTGCACTCGAGAACGTGCAGCTCGTGCTCTTGCTCGGCTGAAGAACGAGCGGCACGCCCGTGTCGCAGTGGAATCCCGTCGCCTGCTTGAAGACGACCGTGTGTGCCGTCGTATCGCTGTTCGCGAAGACGACCGCGTCCGCGACGAAGATCGAGACGGACGTCGGCTTGTACCCGGTCTTGGTGATCGTCACGGTCTGCGAGGCGGCGGCCGCGGGCCTCGCCCGGTCCACAGCAGCGCCTGCCGCGGCGAGCGAGGCGACAGCCATGAGAACCAAGAAGAGCTTGCGCATTCGAATCCCTCCGTTCGACTGCTTTGTCTGAGCGTCTCCCAGTCCCGCCTGGGGAGTGTTGGCTGCGCGTAAAGGTGCGGTAAAGCGCGGCGTTGTATGGTCGCAGCGATGGCGCACGATCTGCCGCAGATGGGCCAGCTCGCGCGCAGCTACACCGAGGCCTGGTGCAGCCACGACCCTGCGCGGGTTGCAGCGCACTACGCACCCGGAGGAACGATCGCCATCAACGGCGGAGAACCGGCCGGGATAGCCGAGGTCGCGGCATCCTTCATGGCCGCCTTCCCCGACATCGAGGTCGTCATGGACGACCTCGTCGTCTCCGACGACGTCGTCGAGTATCGCTGGACGTTCACGGGCACGAGCGCCGACACCGGCAAGTGGGTGCGCATCCCCGGCTACGAGGAGTGGACGATCGGAGTCGATGGCCGGATCGCGTCGTCGCGCGGCAACTACGACCAGGCCGAGTACGAGCGCCAGCTACGCGAGGGCGTCTGATCTCAGGGCAGGCGGCCGGTCGACGCCAGCCAGAAGATGAGGACGAGCCCACCGGCCAGGAGCGTGACGAAGATGCCGCCGAACCAAAGCATCGACCGAGGCTGGTACAGCTTGCGGTACCCGTGGTCGGCCCACGCCTTCCACTCCTTCTGCGACTCGGTGCGATACGGGTCGAGGTCGTCCATCTCGACGCCTAGCGCATGCCGCCGCGCTCGAAGTGGGCGCGGAAGAAGTTCTCGCTGCCCGCGGTCGCCATCGCGGCCGAGGCGCTGATCTCGAGCGCGAGGGCGGTTGCAGCTACGAGCTGCGCCAGGCGGTAGACCTTTCCGGGCCCCGCGCAGCCCATCAGCTCGAGCCACTGCTTCGGATCCGGAAGTGTCGTCCCGCCGCCCACCGTCCCGACCTCGATCCCGGGGAAGCGGACCGCGACGTGGAGGCCGCCGTCGACGCGCTGCTCGGTTCCGTGGGCCATCGAGCTCGTCCCGACGAGCCCGAGGTCCTGGCCGGTCGCGGCGAAGACCGCGGCGATCGCCGACGCCGGTGTGAACGCGACGGACTGCATCCCGGAGGCGACCGCGCCGTGCGTCCCCGCCCAGGCGAGCTCCTCGAGGTCGTCGAGCTTCGTTCGTAGCACTCGCTCGACTGCCGCTTCGGTCAGCGTCGTCTCGGCGATCACCGTCTTCCCGTGCCCCTGCTGGAAGTACTCGAAAGACGGCTTCTTGTCGCCGCCCATGTTCGCCTCGAGAATGCTGCGCTCGATCGGCACGGGCGCCTGCGGCAGCACGTACCCCATATTCAGGGCGTACGCGTTGCGGGTCATCATGTTCGCGCCGAACGCGTCGCCGGTCGTGAAGCGCCAGAGGACGTGGCACATCGGACCGACGACGTGTGTCTTTGCCTCGCGCAGCACGGCATACCGCGACAGCTCGGGCGAGTCGGACGCGCGCAGGAACGCACGCATCGAGGGCACCTGCTCCTCGACCCAGCGGGCGAGCGCGAGGGCGTCGCCCGAGGTCTTGCAGATGAAGCAGGACGCTCTGGTTATCCGGTCAGCGATCACATATGTTCGAAAGCCTCCCGACTCCGCGACCGCCTTGGCGCCGCGCTGCACGGAGGCCGTCAACCCGCCTTCTGTGTGGGCCAGCGGCACGACGACCTCCTCGTCGGAGCGCCGCGTCTCGATCACGTCGCCGTCGTCCGACAGTTCGTACTCGCCGAGCGAGATCGCAAGTTGGGCGACGGAGACCGGCATCGAGACGAAGCCGGTCACTGACTCGGCCGCCTTCGCGTACGGCTCGAGGTCGGCCTCCGGCAGGCCGAGCGCCTCCTGGCGCGCGCGCACCGAGGCGGAGTCGTTCTTACGCGGAAGCCGCATCGAGCGGAGGCTATAACCTCGCCTCGTGCCCGCAACGATCATCGACGGCAAGGCGCTCGGCGCCAAGGTGCGCGAGGAGGTGGCCGCGTCCGTGGCCGAGCTCGGCCACGTGGGCCTCGCGACCGTGCTCGTGGGCGACGACCCCGCCTCCCACATCTACATCGACCTGAAGCAGAAGGCCGCCGTGCAGGCCGGGATGGAGGCGCGCGACCTCAAGCTCCCGGCGGACACGTCCGAGGCGGAGCTCCTCGCGACGATCGCTGCGCTCAATGCCGACGACGGCATTGACGGTCTACTCGTCCAGCTACCACTCCCTGATCACATCGGCGAGAACCGCGCGATCGAGGCGATCGCGCCCGGCAAAGACGTCGACGGGATCCACCCGATCAACGCTGGGCGGCTCTACCTCGGCCGGCCGACCCTCGTCCCCGGCACACCGCTCGGGATCATGCGGATGCTCGACGAGTACGAGATCCCGCTCGAAGGTGCGCGTGCCGTAGTCGTCGGCCGCTCGGCAATCGTCGGCAAGCCGATGGCGCATCTCCTGCTGCAGCGGAACGCGACCGTGACGGTCTGCCACTCGCGAACGCAGGATCTGCAACGGCACACGCTCGACGCCGACGTGCTCGTTGCCGCCGTCGGCCGCACACATCTCATCTCCGCCGACATGGTGAAGGCCGGCGCGACGGTCATCGACGTCGGGATGAACCGCGACGAGGGGAGCCGCAAGGTCCTCGGCGACGTCGACCCGAGTGCGATGGACGAAGCCGCCTACATGACCCCGGTGCCGGGCGGCGTCGGGCCGATGACGATCGCGATGGTGCTCCAGAACGCCGTTACGGCAGCGCGTTTGCGTAGGGGCGCCCCCGTTGCAACCCCGAAAAACTGAGCTAAACTCCGGCCTGTTCCAACGTCGGTCGGCGGCTTTCGCGAGCCGTCGTTTGTATGCAAGGAGGAAGGGTTGGCTGAGGGCACCGTCAAGTGGTTCTCAAACGAGAAGGGCTACGGCTTCATCGAGCGCGAAGGCGGCGACGACGTCTTCGTCCACTTCTCGGCAATCACCATGGATGGCTACAAGTCGCTGACCGAAGGCCAGCGCGTGTCGTTCGAAGTCGTTCAGGGCGACAAGGGCGCGCAGGCCGCGAACGTCCAGGCGATCTAGAGAGAACCTGTCGGACCAAGGTTGAGAGGGCCCCGGCAGGGGCCCTCTTCATTTTGGGAGGATCGAACGCGATGGCCATAGATCGGGAGCAGCTTCTGCACGTGGCGCACCTGGCGCGGCTCGAGCTGCGCGAGGACGAGGTCGAGCGGCTCGAGGGACAGCTCAACGACATCCTCGACGCCGTCTCGAAGGTCTCTGAGCTCGACCTCTGCGGCGTGCCGCCGACCTCGCACCCGCTGGAGGTCGTCAACGTCTGGGAGGACGACGAGCCGCGGCCCTGCCTGCCGGTCGAGGAGGCGCTCGCGAACGCGCCAGAGCGCGAGGGCGACTTCTTCAAGGTCCCGCCGGGAGGCGCGACGTGATCGACACGCTGCGGTTGACGGCGTACGAGGCCGCCAGGTTGCTCCGCAACAAG
>DASSLB010000105.1:0-10043 GCA_035689945.1 Gaiellaceae bacterium
CTGTAGTCCGCAATCAAGAAGCTGACGTCGCGCGCAACGAGCGCATCCGTCAACGCGGCAGCGACGACTTCCGCCGCCTCGATCGGAGGAGCCGCTTCCACCGCGGCAAGCAGCGTCTTCACATCCAGCGAGGTGAGCACCTCCAAACGGTTGCCCTTTGGCGCCGTCACTGATCGACCATACATACCCTTAGGTCTCGGCGTCTTTGGCGGGGAAAAGCACGGTGAGGGTCTCGGCTTCTGCTGGGTCGAGGTCGCGCATACTCACGTCGACGAGTGTGGCGGTCAATGCCGCGAGTGGGATCGCGAGCAGGACGTAGAAGCCGCCGAGAAGGATCCCAGTCGCGAAATTTGGGCTTCTCACGGCGCGCAGACCGCCTTCGGCGTCAGGGCGTGCTCGGCTCGAGATGCCGGACGGCGAGCAGCTCAACCTGGGGCCGCTCAGCCTCGCAGCGGTTCACGAGCTGTTGAAGTATCGACTGGGTCGGTCACTGCCGCGGCCGGTCCTGCTCCGAGTACACGAAGCAGCCCATGGAAATCCGCTCTACTCGCTCGAGATCGCGCGTGAGGTGATCGTGTGCACGGTCACCCCGCCTGCCGTCACCACCATCCCGACTGTCGCCGCATCTCGCCTACCTCTTCCGCCGGGCGACAAAGCTCCGCTAACTCCTCAGGTAGGCGGTCGCGATGTTCGCCGATCTGAGCCGCGCTACGATTCCTGGCTCGGGAAAGGACAGTGGTGACGGAGGTCGTGAGGTGTCCAGCCTGCGGCGAGGTAACCGAGGGTCCCACCTGTCCGTCCTGCGGCGTCGACCTCTCGACAACAGGCGCCGTCGGTTCGGCCCGTCACCGCTCTGGGCTCGATCGCAATGAGACCCAGCGCGACCAGGATCAGACGTGGTCGGATCGCGACCAGACCGCGAGTGACCAGGATCAGACGTGGTCGGATCACGACGAGAGCGCCAGTGAAAGCGATCAGCGAACTGCGGATGAGGATCAGCACGCTGCCGACGACGATCTCGCGGCCGGCGGCGACAGCGTCATCCATCGCCGGAGTGCTCTGGCGCGTGAGCGGTCGGCTCGCGACCGTGCTGCCGTTTCGGGTGTACGGCAGGAGAGTGCCGCGGAGAGGCTGCGAACGGCGGAGGAGCGGGATCAGGCTGCAGCGCTTCGCGATCGTGGCGCGTCCGGCCGTGATGAGCTCGCTCGTCTACACGATCTGGAGGACGACGACAGCGCGAGTCGGGAGGACATTCTGTCGCGGTCGCGGCGCGACCGGGCGAGAGCAGCGGCCGATCGAGCCAAAGCAGCCGACGACCGTGCTCGGGCGGCGGCCGACCGGCAGGAGGCGGCCCGTGAACGTGCTGAGGCGCTCCGGCACCGGACGGAAGCTGCAGACGACCTGAAGGTCGCTGCCACCGATGAGTTGACGGGTGCGTGGACGCGGCGGTTCGGTCTCGAGGAGGTGTCCCGCGAGCTCGAGCGCGCACATCGGACCGGGGCCTCGCTCGTGCTCGCGTTCATCGACGTCGATGGCCTCAAAGAAGTCAACGACAGCCAGGGCCATCTCGCTGGCGACGCCCTGCTGCAACTCCTAGGTGAGACGCTCCGCGCGAACGTCCGCCCCTACGATGTGATCGTCCGCTACGGCGGTGACGAATTCCTATGTGCGATGCCGAACCTCCACGCATCGGAGGCCGGGGCGCGCTTCGAGAGGATCACAGCGGTCCTCACGGCTGCGGATGCAAAGCATTCGGTCACGTTCGGCTTGGCCGAAGCCGAACCCGCCGACAGTCTCGAAGATCTGATCGCCCGCGCCGACGCGGACCTGCTCCAAGCCCGACACTCCGGTCGCGGTAACGGCTGATCGCCACGCAGCGGAGACGTTCAGGTCCTTCTCGGCGCGTGGCATCCCTAGAGATCGGCGCGTACCGTCAACGCATCGGGAAGGACCGAGTGGTTGTGCGTAACTCGGCACCCGCCAAGCGAGGGGTCGACTTTCCTTCCTAGTCGTTGGTGATGTCGTCAGAACTGATAACACACCTGACTCATCGGCCATTCCCACCGCGTCCGCCCAGATCGTTGGCTGGCGTCCGCTAGCCGACCGAGCCCTCCATCTGAATCTGGATCAGGCGGTTCATCTCGACGGCGTACTCGAGCGGTAGCTCCTTCACGATCGGCTCGACGAAGCCGCTCACGATCATCGCGCTTGCCTCCGCCTCGGTCAGCCCGCGCGACATGAGATAGAAGAGCTGCTCCTCGCCGATCTTCGAGACGGTCGCCTCGTGTCCGATGTCCACCTCGTTCTCGTCGATCTCGATGTACGGGTACGTGTCCGAGCGCGAGCCCTCGTCGAGGATCAGTGCGTCGCAGACGACCTTCGACCTGACGTTGGTCGCGCCCTTCGCCACTTTGAGCAGCCCTCGGTACCCGGCGCGGCCGCCGTCTTTCGAGATCGACTTCGAGGTGATGAGAGAGGTCGTGTTCGGCGCGACGTGGACGACTTTGCCGCCTGCGTCCTGGTGCTGATTCGTCCCGGCGAAGGCGATCGAGAGCACCTCGCCGTGGGCGTGCTCGCCCATGAGCCAGATCGCAGGGTACTTCATCGTCAGCTTCGAGCCGAGGTTCCCGTCCACCCACTCCATCGTCGCGTCCTCGTACGCGACAGCACGCTTCGTGACGAGGTTGTACACGTTGTTCGACCAGTTCTGGATCGTCGTGTAGCGGCAGCGACCGCCCTTCTTCACCACGATCTCCACGACGGCGGAGTGCAGCGAATCGCTCGAATAGATCGGCGCGGTGCAGCCCTCGACGTAGTGCACATACGCGCCTTCGTCGACGATGATCATCGTCCGTTCGAACTGGCCCATGTTCTCGGCGTTGATCCGGAAGTAGGCCTGCAGCGGCAGCTCGATGTGCACACCCGGCGGCACGTAGATGAACGAGCCGCCCGACCAGACGGCCGTGTTCAGGGCGGCGAACTTGTTGTCGTTCGAGGGGATGATCGTGCCGAAGTACTGCTTGACGATCTCCTCGTGCTCGCGCAGACCGGAGTCCATGTCGAGAAAGAGCACTCCCTGGTCGGTCAGCTGCTGCTGCAGCTTGTGGTAGACGACCTCCGACTCGTACTGCGCGCCGACGCCGGCGAGGTACTTCTTCTCCGCTTCCGGAATCCCGAGCTTGTCCCACGTGTCCTTGATGTCGGCCGGCAGGTCCTCCCACGACTCGGCCTGGTTCTCGGTCGGCTTGATGTAGTAGTAGATGTTGTCGAAGTCGATGCCGGAAAGGTCTCCTCCCCAGGTAGGCAGCGGCCGCGCGAAGAAATAGTCGAGCGCCCGATGGCGCACTTTCCGCATCCACGCCGGCTCGTTCTTGTGCTCCGCGATCGCCTCTACGACCTCGTGCGAAATCCCGCGGCCCGACTTGAAAAAGTAGTCGCCGGCCTCATCGGAGTTCGAGAACCCATACTTGACCGCGTAGTCGGAGCCGATCCCCTCGACGATCTCGGTCTCTGTCCGTACTGCCACAACGAGCACTTCCCTTCAACGCCAAACCTCGATTCGACCCGCCCGACGGGCAAGCTCGCACGATGGAACCCAACGATCGTCCCGTGCTAGGAAGAAAGGGCCCCGCGAGTCGAACTCTGTTTGCCTCGGTCCCTCATCTCGCGCGCGTTAGATGGCGCGTCGATGCCGTTGGGCTCCGGCCGGCGTCCTGGCACGCAGGGCCAGTTCACCCATCCTACTCGCTTCAAGACGATCCCGCGAGCCGCAGCGCTTCCGATCGGCCGGCGCGGTACGCTCCTGACATGGGACGCTTGCGTGCCCTTTTCGAGCGTCTCCGCTTCCGGCGCAGACCACCGACCGGGCCGTTGACCACAGCGGAAACGACGACTGCCGAGGAGTTGCGGCAGGAGACGCTGGTGAAGGACACCGAGCGAGGTGAACGCAAGCAGGGAAAAAGCTAGCGTGCTGCAATGGAGCTCGCGCCGGGGAGCCCGACGTCTCCTGACCCGCCCGAGTAATTCGGCGAGCTTCGGCGCCTTGAACGTGTTGAGGGGGCCGGCAAGCCGACCCCCTCGGTTGTGCAGGTGCGGTCGAGTTACGCGACCGCGAGCCCGTTGCTCTGAGCGATGATCTTGCCGCTCGTGATCTTCGGCTCGTTGGGCATCAGCGTCTCGAGCTTCTCGTCGTGGATCCAAGAGCGGACGAGCTTGCTCGACTCCTCGCCCTGCTCGCGGGTCTCGAAGAGACCGAGTGAGCTGAAGACACCGTCGCCGGCCTCGATCAGGTAGTAACCCTTGAACCCGGGCAGCTTGCGCAGCTTCGGAACGAGGGTCTCGTTGACCTTGCCGGTCAACTCAGTGGTGCGATTCTGGTCCACACCGTCGTAGCGGCGGATGGTCGCATGCATGTGAAGCTCCTTCAGTTTCGTCTATCAGGGCAGAAGAGTCCAAACGGACTCCTGCGACGCTCAGGCCAGGTTTGATAAGAGGAAGGTGCAAAAAGCCTCGGCGGCTTCAACGCTAGAGCCAGCGCGCTACCAAGGAGTCTAGCAGTGATCGACGCGGCGGGCGGGGCGCGCACCCACTGGCGCTGCCAGGAGGTGGCATGCTGCGGATGGTTCCTGGAAGGAAGCGCATGAGGCAGGCCCGAACGCTGGATCTCCAGCCGGAGCAGGATCCGCTGGCGGCGATCGCCGTCTCGGCTGCGCCGGTCGTGCTCGAGGGCCGCTACCGGCTGCTGATGCGAGCGCTCTGGCAGCTTCGACACTCGCGGAGGACGCGCTGGGGACTCGGTCTCGGGTCGAGCGCCGTCATGCTCCTCCTCGCGTTCCTGGCTGTCCGGCATTTCGCGACCACCTCGTGGCCGCTCTCGCACGGCCGGCCAGGCTTGCTCGTGGCAGTCGGGTTGCTGCTCGTCCTTGCTCAGGCGCTCAAGGCACTCGGGTGGGCACGGCTGTTCGCGAACCGCGAGCGGCCCTCTCCGCTTGCGCTCGCTGCTGGCAACGGCGGCGCGGCGCTGATCGGTGTCGTCCTTCCCGGCCGCTTCGACGATGCGATGCGGATCACGGTTGTGCGCCGGTACCCAGGTTGCCCTGCCGGTCTACGAGCAATCAGCCTTTCGCTGGTCATGCTCGGACTGATCGATAGCGCCGCCCTGGCGCCACTCGCCGCTGTCGCCGTCGCATTTCCATCGGCCGGGGTCGCCGCGCGCACCGCGCTCGCACTGGTAGCGGCCGCCGGGGTCGCCGCCGCCGCGGTGATCGTGGCCCTGCCACGCCTCGCCGCAAGCAAACGCGCCCTGCGCTTCCGGCTCGGCCGCTGGTTGAGCCCACGCACAACCTCGCTATACCGCGCAACGCAGGCATGGGCATTCGTAATCGGCTGCTGGCTCGTCCGTGCGGTGGCCTGCTTCATCCTCCTCGGCACGCTCGGGCTGAGCTACTCGTTCCCACTCGCGCTGCTGTTTCTCTGCGCCGGTGCCGCCGCGGCAGCGCTACCGATCGGGCCAGCGGGCGCAGCCACCCAGGCAGGCGCCGGAACCGCCGCCCTCGCCGCCTCCGGTATCGGAACATCACAGGCGCTTGCCGCCTCCGTCTCCGGCGCCGCCCTCGGAGTCTTCTCCGGAGCAGCCGTCCTCCTCTTCGCACTTGCCTGGCGCACCGGACGGCTGCTGCTGCCTGCTCGGAAAGCCACCTGATCGACGCCACACTGTCAGCCATCTAGCCCTCCAGTTCTAGACGGCTCCCCCGAAGGAGCCCGGTCAGGCCACTGAACGCTCGAGACTCGACGCCCAGCCGGCTGTTGTTCCAACCGAATGGCGGTAACTGAGCGGGCGCGCAACCTGCTGATACACGGTTCTCGTCCGCGACCGAGATCGCGAGTTCAGCAGCGACTTTCGACGGTGACGAAGTCACACTCAAGGATGCTCGCGGCCCGTGATCTGCTTGGCAGGCTGAAGCCTGGTCGCGATCTGCGCGAGTCCGGATCATCGGGAACGGCCTGTGTTCGATCCCTCGTCGCACGCGTCCGGGTTCCAGCACCCACAGGATCGCTAGGTCGGCTCTGTCTCCTGGGCGGGGAAGAGGACAGTCGGGACGTCCTCCTCGGCGGGGTCTTTGCCGCGTACCGTGACGTCGAGGAAGGTCGCGAGAACGGCGGCGATCGGGATCGCGAGCAGGACGGCGAAGCCGCCGAAGAGGATCCCAACCGCAAACACGGACACCAGTACGAGTAGCGGCGAGAGGCCAACGGCATTCCCGAGCAGCCGCGGCGAGACGAAGTAGTCCTCGAGCAGCCGCACGATCAGGACCGCAACCCCGGCCGCGAGTGCGACATGCCATGAGGCCGTGAAGCCGACGCCGATCGCGACCGCGCCGGCCAGCAGAGGACCGACTACCGGCACGATCTCGAAGACGCCGGCGAAGATGCCGAGCAGGAGCCAGTAGGGCTCGCTGATCAGCCAGAAAGTGAGCGAGAGGACCATGGCGACGAAGGCGATCAGGACGATCTCTCCACGAACGAACGCTCCCAGCTTGGCGTCGATTAAGTCGAAGGTGTCGCGTACCTTCTTCCGCTTCGGCCGAGCTAGGAGCGACGTGACCAGATCGACTGCCCGGTCGCGCTCGAAGATCCAGTAGGCGGCGCTCGCGAAGACGAAGAAGACACCGATCAAGATCTCGAATGCCGTCTTCGTCACCGTCAACGCCGGATGGATCAGCTTTCCGCCCGACGGCAGCTTCTTCAGCCGCTTCTCGATCGCGACAAGGATCTCATGCTTGATCCCCGTCGAGTGGTGCGCAGCCTGCCGAAGCTCAGCCGTCGGGGTTCCGCTGCCGACAGCAGCCTCGACTTGATGGAGCGCGCGCGGTACCGCGAACCATAGGAAGAGCGCGACCAATCCAAGCAGGGCCAGGTAGTGGAGCCCGACGCCGAGTCCGCGAGGGATCCGTCGGCGACGCAGCGCTTCCACCCCGGGACGCATCGCTGCGGCAATGATCATCGCCAGGAAGAGGAGAGCGATTACCAGCTTCAGCTTCCAAAGCGCGAGCGCGCCGACGATCACCGCCACTGCGACCATCGTCGTAATCAGCGCTCGCCGAGCGGTCGAGCTGGGAGCGCCATCTCCTGGATCTTGATCGTGCGCGGACTCGAGCCCAGTCGACTCAATGCCTGGCCCCGCTGTTCCTTGCGACCCGGAGCCCGGCTCGCCCCCGCTCGACTGTGGGCTAGGTCGACGGTCCACGATTACTGCGAATCAGCGTTCTGGAAGAAGGCCGCGATCGCTCCCGCTGCTCCTGCGACAACGATCACCGCCCACAGCTCAAGCGCGACGTCAACAACCCGGCCGGCGGGCGTGACCGGATTTCTTAATTGCGAGGAGACCGTCAGCAGCTGCACGGTCGTGAAGAAGAACGCTTGACCGACCGACTGCACCTCGGTTCCATGGACGTGCCGTTCGAGAAAGTAGATCGCTGCAGTGCCGAAGAGATCGATGACCGCAGTCGCGGCCACGACCAGCGCCAGCCGTGCGAGCAAGCGTCGATGCCGCTCCTCAAACGAGAAGAGACGCTGAACCTCCTCACCGATCGCTCCCACGCCAGAAGCGTTCGCGCGAATCACACTCGTTCCTCCGCTGCGTTTCGCCCCAGGCCCGATCGGCCCTCGGCTACTCAGACGTATCAGCGCCCCCACTCTGAGGGCTTGTTCAGGCGCCCCACCAGAAGCTTGCGGCGATGACAATGTAGAGCCCGATCAGGATCGCCCCTTCCTGCCAAGTGCTTTCGCCGTCGTAGACGACGAGGGCGCCGACGCCCGCGGCCAACAGCAGGGCGATCGCGAGCAGCGTCGGGAAGACGAGCGTCAAGGTGGTGGCGAAGGCGAGGCTCGCGAAGACGAGAACAGGCGTAAGCAGCAGCGCGACCTGCAGCGCCGAGTTGAGGATTACGGAGATCGCGAAATCAGGACGGTTCCGTGCGGCAAGCTGTACACCGACCACGTTCTCGACCGCGTTGCCGGCAATCGCAACTACGACGAGGCCGGCGAAGTCCTGGCTCATGTGCATCGCGTGCGTCGCGGGCGTGAGCGCGGAGACGAACCAGTCGCTGGCAAACGCTGCGGCGAGGCCGGCGCAGCCCAGCACGCCCACGGTCACACGCAGCGGCCAACGCGGAGGCTCGCCTTCTTGATCCACGTTGCCGGCAAGAAACGAGGGCAGCGTGACGGCGAAAAGAACGATCAACACGGCCGCGCAGATGAAGCTGAGCGCACGGCCGTGTGGGGCTGCAGGGGTGTGGAAAGCGTGTGCGAGCGTCGGGATCGAAAGCGTCGCCGCACCCAGCATGGTCAGGGTCGCGATCATCCGCGCCCGCGGCGAATCGAAGTCCTGCGTGCCGTGGCGGATCCCGCCGACCAGGAACGCGATCCCGAGCACGAGCACGCCATTCGCGATCACCGAGCCGACAAGCGCCGCTTGCACAACCCCGACCAGCCCTCGATGCAACGCAAACAACGCAATGAATAGTTCGGGGAGGTTTCCGAGCGCCGACTGCACGACACCAGCCGCGGACGACCCCAGACGCCCGCCCAACTGCTCAGTGGCCCCACCAACCAGACGCGCCAGCAACGCAATCGCCGCCGCCGCAACCGCAAACCCAACCACGGGCGACACGCGCAGAAAGTGCACAGCCGCAGCCGCAGCGACAAAGAGCGCCGCCAAACTCACCTGCCTTAGCTCGCCTTGGTTCATCCCCCAATGATCACGTGGCGAGTGATGCGGGACAACCGCCCCTTCTTGCTCGCCGTCCAGAAGAAGTCCCTGGAGCGCGATGGTCGCTCGACTCCGCGCGAGATGCCCGGTCGCGGCCTCGGTCGGTGCGCGATCTCAAACGTTCGGCCTGAGCCGCGCGAGTTCTCAGACGGCCAGCGAGAGCGGTGTCGTCGAGAGCAGGAGGCACGTTCAGTCAGGCCGCGTCTTGCGGGGTCGCCTTCTCAGCTTGCACGACGGTTGTCTCGACAGCCTTGCACGTTGGCTGGGCTGGATGGCGTGTCGGTCCGGCGAGGTTGGCTCTGCCGCACTACTAGGCTCGTGGCTGCTGCTCGGGGCCGTCCGAGTCGGGATCCGGTGGGGATGGCTCGGTCGTTGCGGAAGCTGGGAAGTCGATGCTCACGGTCTCGTCTTGGCGGCGTTCTTCGACCTTGCCGCGTTGGGTGAGCGCGCGTTTGTCGGCCTGGGTTGGCGGTTGCTCGATCATGAGTGAGAAGCTGCGCGGCCAGAGTCTTCTGGTTGCGACGACGTTTGCTTCGGCGGCGAGGAGGGTGATGTGGGCGGAGAGGTAGATCCAGGAGAGCAGGCCGATCACGAGGCCGAAGGTGCCGTAGACGTTGCTGGCGTGTTTGAGCGTGTGGCCGACGTAGTAGCCACCGAGGGTTTGCAGCAGCTCGTAGAGGACGCCGGCCGCGATCGCGCCGCCGCGCAGCTGTCGCCAGCTCACCTCGCGAGCGGTGAGGAGGCGGAAGCCGAGCCAGAAGAGGCCGATGTTGAGTGCGGTCGAGAGTGTGAGCGAGCCGACCTTCCAGCTGAGCCCGAAGCGGGTGCCGACGGTTGCCAGGGCGGCGAGGATCGTCGCCGCGAGCGCGCCGCCGCCGAGCAGCCCGAGCAGCAAGAGTGCACGTGCGCGCGCGTGCAGGGGGTCGGGCCGGCGTTTGAAGGGGACGCCCCAGAGGTGGTTCATCGCGTTCTGGGAAGCGAGGAAGACACCCATCCCGGCCCAGAGCGCGGCGGCGAGGCCAAGCCCGAGGGCGAGCGCGCTGCCGTGCAGCGAGCCATGGCTGAGCTGCGGCCCGATCACCGGGAACTGGCCGAGCGCCGAGTCGACGATCCTCTGCTCGAGGTGCGGGTGGGTCTGGAGGATGAAGCCAAGCAGCGTCGTGAGGACGAGCAGCAGCGGGAAGATCGCGAAGAAGCCGTAGTAGGTGATCGTCGCGGCGTGGTAGCCGCCCTGGTCGTCGGCGTACTTCTGCAGCACCGCGAGCGGAAAGCC
>DASSLB010000106.1:0-5537 GCA_035689945.1 Gaiellaceae bacterium
AACCACTCCAGGATCGCGTCGAAGCGCTGCACGCGGTGCACCGGGGAGCCCGACCGCGAGAGCTCGTGGCTTTCGCTCGGGAAGCGGAGCATCTCGACGTCCTTGCCGAGCAGGCGGAGCAACGTGAAGAGGTGCTCCCCCTGCTCGACGTTGCAGCGGAGGTCGTTCTCGGAGTGGACGATGAGCAGCGGCGTCTCGATCTCGCGCGCGTACGTCGCCGGAGACATCCGCAGCCATTCGTCGACGTGCTCCCACATCGGTCCCCCGAACTGGCGCTCGAAGATCCAGAACACGTCGCTCGAGCCGAACGCGCTGATGAGGTGGTTGACCGCCCGCTCCGAGAGCGCCGCGCGGAAGCGCTTCGTGTGGCCGACGATCCACGACGTCATGTAGCCGCCGTACGAGCCGCCGAGGACGCCGAGCCGCTCGGCGTCGAGAAACGGGAACCGCTCGAGGGCAGTGTCGACGACGCCCATCAAATCCTCGTAGTCGACCGTGCCCCAGCCGGGCCCCGCGTCACCGCCCGACCCTCGGATCGCGCGGCCCCACGCCTCGGAGTAGCCCGAGCCGCCGCGCGGGTTCGAGAAGAGGACGCAGTAGCCGGCTCCGGCATAGACCTGCACCTCGTCGAAGAAGCCCGTCCCGTACTGCGTGAACGGACCGCCGTGAATCACGAGTAGCACCGGATACCGCTTGCCCTCGTCGAAGCGGGGCGGCCGCACCAGCCATGCGTCGACCTCCGTCCCGTCGGCCGAGCCGGCGGTGAAGCGCTCGACGTTCGCGAGCTCGCGCCCGGTGACGAAATCGTCGCAGACCGAGGTCATGCGCGTCCCGTCTCCCGCGAAGAGCTCGGCAGGACGCGTGTGCGTGCTGGCCGTGTACACGAGCCGACCGTCGCGGAGGTCGTAGACGCCGGTCGTCTGCTCGCCCCCGACCAGCAGCTCCGGCGTGCCCGAGCCGTCGGCAGCGACCGTGTAGACGTGGACGTTGCCGCCGTCCTCGACCGCGAACGCGATGCGGTCACCGTCCCAGACGGGCTCGCGGATCAATGGAAACGGGGAGCACTGTCGGTCGAGGGACGCGGTCAGAATGCGGCGCTCGCTCCCGTCCGTACGCATCACCGCGACCTGACTGTGGTGCGGATACGTGCCGTCTCCGGGTGTGTGCACGTAGGCGATACGCGTGCCGTCCGGCGAGAACGACGGGAGGCTGCCGGACTCGTCGGGCTGCGACAGTCGCTTCGGCTCGGCCCCTTCCGCATCGATCTCGAGTTCGTACAGCGCGTTGACGAGCTCGACGTCCCAGCGCTCCCCGCGCAGCGAGTTGAAGACGATGCGGCTCCCGTCCGGAGACCACGCCGGCTCGGCGTCCTCGCAGTCGCCGTCGGTGAGCTGCCGCTCACCGCCCTCGAGATTGACGACGAACAGGTGCTTGCGGCGGTCGCCTGTCCAGCCGACGCTGTCGAGCTTGTGGAAGACGCGGGTGAATCGCCGCGGCGGCCGTCTCCGCTCGTCCTCCTCCTCATACTCGGCGTCGCGGACGCGGCGGGCAAAGACGATCCGGGCCGAGTCGGGCGACCAGGCGATCGACTCGACTCCCTCCTTGCTCTCGGTCAGCCGTCGCGGCTCGCCACCTTTCGCCGGCAGGACGTAGAGCTCTCCGTGCGCCTTCTCGTCCTCGCCGTCACGATTCGAGACGAAGGCGAGCCAGCGCCCGTCCGGCGACCAGCGGGGCGAGCTGTCGCTGCGCGTGCCTGCGGTGAGCTGTGTCGGTTCCTCGGAGCCGTCGAGCGGTGCTACCCAGATCGCGGCGCGGTAGCCGTTCGCCTCGCGGTCGATCCGGTTGACGACATAGGCGACGCGCCGGCCGTCGGGAGAGAGCCGCGGGTCACCGACGCTCGTGAGCGCGTAGACGTCCTCGGGCCGCATTCCCGTCACCCCGGCGCGACTCTAGACTGTCCGCGCCACTCGCGCGGGCGTGGCGGAACTGGCAGACGCGGCGGGTTTAGGTCCCGTTGGGCCGCGAGGCCCTTGGAGGTTCGAGTCCTCTCGCCCGCATCACGTGCGGACGCGGACCGCGTAGACGATCGCCGACAGGATCGCGATCCAGATCGCACCGGCGAGAGACAGCATGCTCAGGATCCACGCGCTCACGCGCCCTGGACGTTCGACCTCGTTCGGTCGCTCCCTGCTTGAATGATCCCGTGGAGACCCAGGTCGAGGAGCTTGCGGAGAACAAGGTCCGGCTGACGGTGCAGGTGCCGTCACACGACGTCCATCACGCCGTCGAGCACGCCGCCGAGGATCTCGCTCAGAGCGTCAAGGTGCCGGGCTTCCGCAAGGGGAAGGTCCCGCGCCAGGTGCTGCTGCAACGGGTCGGTCGTGAGCGGCTCATGACCGAGGCGGTCGAGAGCCACATCGGCGGCTGGTTCTGGAACGCGGCCGCACGCACACGTCTCCGGCCGATCGAACAGCCGCAATACGACTTCGAGCTGCCCGCGTCGGCCGACGCCGACTGGGAGTTCGCCGCGACCTTTGCGGTTCAGGCGAAGCCCGAGCTGCCCGACTGGAAGGAGCTCGAGGTCGGCATTGCCGAGGTGGAGGTGCCCGACGAGCTCGTGCAGGCCGAGCTCGACGCACTGCGCTCGACCGTCGCCGAGCTCGTTCCTGTCGAGGGCCGGCCGGTCGCGCCAGATGACACAGTCATCCTCGATCTCGTCTCCGACGAGGAGACGCGGCGCGACTACGTCGTCGAGCTCGGCCGAGGCGCCGTCGTCGAGGAGATCGAGCAAGGCCTCGTGGGGATGAGTGCGGGCGAGACGAAGGAGATGTCGTTCGAGCTCGCCGACGGCTCGACGCAGTCGCTCGCCGCCACCGTCAAGGAGATCAAGGAGAAGGTGCTGCCGCCGGTGGACGACGACCTTGCCCGTGCCGCGAGCGAGTTCGACTCGATCGCCGAGCTCCGGGAGGACATCGAGTCACGACTGCGCGAGCAAATCGAGGACGAGGTCGAGACGCGCTTCCGTGCCGACGCGGCGGATGCCCTCGTGGCAGCCTCGAAGGTGGAGGCGGCCGGGCCGCTCGTCGAGTCGCGCACGCGAGAGCTCCTGCGCGGCGTCGCCCGCCAGGTCGAGGCCCGCGGTGTCCAGCTCGACACCTTCCTCGCCATGACCGGCCAGCAACCGGAGGAGCTCGTCGCAAGGCTGCAGGACGAGGCCCGCCGCTCAGTCGCGCGGGAGCTCGTGCTCGAAGCGGCGTCCGAGCAGCTCGGGCTCGAGATTCCGGATGCCGAGGTCGAGGAGCTCGTGCGCGAGCAGGCCGAGACAGTCGGAGACGACGCCGACGAGATGCTCGTGGCCCTGCGCGAGAGCGGCCGCTTCGAGGCGCTTCGCGACGACCTCAGGCTTCGCAAGGCGCTCGACCGGGTCGCCGCCGAGGTGAAGCGCATCCCGCTCGCGCAGGCCGAGGCCCGTGACGCGATCTGGACGCCCGACAAGGAGAAACCCCCAACCGAGACGAAACTCTGGACCCCCGACCAGCCGCAGAGGCCCGAAGGAGCACGATCATGAACCCCTCGAATCTCGTCATCCCGTCCGTCATCGAGCAGACCTCTCGCGGGGAGCGCTTCTTCGACATCTACTCGCGGCTGCTCAACGAGCGGATCATCTTCCTCGGAACCCCGATCGACGATCAGGTCGCGAACCTCGTCGTCGCGCAGATGATCCATCTGGAGTCCGAGGATCCCGACAAGGACATCAACATTTACATCAACTCGCCGGGCGGCTCCGTCTACTCGGGGCTCGCGATCTACGACACGATCCAGTTCATCAAGCCGGACGTCGCGACCACCTGCGTCGGCATCGCGATGTCGATGGGCGCGCTGCTTCTTGCGGCGGGCGCGGAGGGAAAGCGCACCGCGCTGCCGAATGCCAAGATCCTGATCCACCAGGTCTCGGGCGGCTTCCAAGGTCAGGGCACAGACATCGAGATCCAGGCCAGGGAGACGATCAGTCTCAAGCGGCGGCTGGAGGAGATCATCGCCCTGCACACGAACCAGCCCGTCGACAAGGTCTCGAAGGACATGGAGCGCGACTACTACATGACGGCCGAAGAAGCGGAGCAGTACGGCATCGTCGACCAGGTGATTGCCCACCGTTAGGGCAGTAGACGAAACGGCAATTTCGAGATAGAAGAGGACAAATGGCGCGCGCAACCGACGGCAACGAGCAGCTTCTCTGCAGCTTCTGCGGCAAGAGCCAGCGGCAGGTCAAGAAGCTGATCGCCGGCCCGGGCGTCTACATCTGCGACGAGTGCATCGATCTCTGCAACGAGATCATCGACGAGGAGCTGACTAGCCCGACCCAGCTCGACCTCGACAACCTCCCGCGCCCGCGCGACATCTACGACGTCCTCAACGACTACGTCGTCTCGCAGGAAGAGGCCAAGCGCACGCTCTCGGTCGCCGTCTACAACCACTACAAGCGCGTGCAGATGGGGCAGGAAGACGACGAGGTCGAGCTCCAGAAGTCGAACATCCTCCTTCTCGGCCCCACCGGCTGCGGCAAGACGCTCCTTGCGCAGACGCTCGCGCGGATCCTCAACGTCCCGTTCGCGATCGCCGACGCGACGGCGCTGACCGAGGCGGGCTATGTCGGTGAGGACGTCGAGAACATCCTCCTGAAGCTGATCCAGGCCGCGGACTTCGACATCAAGAAGGCCGAGACCGGGATCATCTACATCGACGAGGTGGACAAGATCGCGCGGAAGGCGGACAACCCGTCGATCACGCGCGACGTCTCGGGCGAGGGCGTGCAGCAGGCTCTGCTCAAGATCCTCGAGGGGACGGTGGCGTCGGTGCCGCCGCAAGGCGGTCGCAAGCATCCGCACCAGGAGTTCCTCTCGATCGACACGACGAACATCCTCTTCATCTGCGGCGGCGCGTTCGCCGGGCTCGACAAGATCATCGCGCGCCGCATCGGCAAGAACGCCCTCGGCTTCGGCGCCGACATCCGCTCGAAGCACGACGTCGAGTCGTCGGAGCTGCTCGCCGACGTGATGCCTGAGGATCTCCTCAACTTCGGGCTGATCCCCGAGTTCATCGGTCGCCTCCCGGTCATCTCCGCGGTGCACCAGCTGCGGCGGGAGGATCTCGTGCAGATTCTCGAGGAGCCGAAGAACGCGCTCGTCAAGCAGTATCAGCGCTTCTTCGGGTACGACGGCATCGAGCTCGTCTTCACCGAGGACGCGATGTGGGAGATCGCGGACCGCGCGCTCGAGCGCGAGACCGGCGCCCGCGGCCTGCGCTCCATCATCGAAGGCGCGCTGCTCGACGTGATGTTCGAGCTGCCGTCGCGACGCGACGTGACGAAGTGCGTGATCACGAAGGAATGCATCGCGCAGGGCATCCGCCCGACGCTCGTCACGAGCGCCGAGGCCGTCGGCGACGAGCCGGACGAGCCGGTCGAGCAGACCGCTTAGTCTTCCCTTCATGAGCAAGACGGTCGCGGCGCTTCTCGCCGTCGCCTTCGCAGCCGTTGC
>DASSLB010000107.1:0-3607 GCA_035689945.1 Gaiellaceae bacterium
ACCTCGTTCGTGCCCTCGCCAATCTCGAGGATCTTCTGGTCACGGTAGAGACGCGAGATCGCGAACTCGTCCATGAACCCGTAGCCACCGTGGATCTGCAGCGCAGCGTTCACGGCACGATTCGAGAGGAGTCCGGTGTAGAGCTTCGCCTGCGCCGCCGCGAGCGCGAACGGCTTCCCCTCGTCCTTGAGCCAGGCGGCGCGGTAGACGAGCTGCCGCCCGGCATCGATCTCCGTCGCCATGTCGGCGAGCTGGAACTGGACCGCCTGGAAGCTCGCGATCGGCTGCCCGAACTGGTGCCGCTCCTTCGCGTAGGCGATCGCGAGGTCGTACGCGCCCTGCGCGAGCCCGACCCCCATCGCAGCCACCGAGATCCTGCCGCCGTCGAGGGTGTCGAGGAACTGCTTGAAACCGCGGCCGCGCTCGCCCAGGAGGTTGCCTTCCGGCACGGCGCAGGAGTGGAAGGAGAGCTCACGTGTGTCGGACGCCCGCCAGCCGAGCTTGTGCATCGGCGCCGAGATCTCGTAGCCGGCGGTGCCGTTCGGGACGATCAGGTTCGAGATCTCGTCCTCGCCCGTGCGCGCCGTGATCGTGACGCAGGCGCTGATGTCGGTGCCCGCGTTCGTGATGAAGATCTTCGAGCCGTCGATCACCCACTCGCCGTCTCGCAGCTCCGCCTTCGTGCGGGTCGCGCCCGCGTCGGAACCCGCATCCGGTTCGGTCAGCCCGAACGCCGCAAGCCCACTCCCCGAGGCAAGCCGCGGCAGCCACTCCTGCTTCTGTTCCTCGTTGCCGAAGAGGAGGATCGGCATCGTCCCGAGCGACGTGTGCGCCGCAACGGTGATCGCCACCGACGAGTCGATGCGTGTCAGCTCCTCGATCGCGATTGCATATGAGACGGTGTCGCCGCCGGCGCCCCCGTACTCCTCCGGGATCGGGAGGCCCATCAGTCCGAGGCCGCCGAGCTCCGCGACGAGCTCGTACGGGAAGCGGGCCTCGCGATCGAGCTCCTCGGCAACGGGCGCGACCTTCGTCTCCGCGAACTCGCGGACCGTGCGCCGGATCAACTCTTGTTCGTCGCTGAGCTCGAAGTTCAAGCGACGAGCCTGCCGAGCTCGGCGATGAGGCGGACGCCCCAGCCGGTGCCGCCGGGCACGCGCAGGTAGTCGCCGCGGCTGCGCTCGAGAAAAGCCGGCCCGGCCATGTCGACGTGCATCCAGGGGCCCTCGCCCGCGAACTCGTGCAGGAACTCGGCGGCCAGCGCCGGAGAGCCCTGGCGCAGCGTCGAGCCGTTCTTCATGTCCGCGAAGGCGGAGTCGATGTAGCGCCGGTAGCGGGGATGCAGCGGGAACGGCCAGACGAGATCGCCGCTGCGGCGCCCGGCCTCGATGACGAGGTCGCGCCACTCGTCGTCGTTCGCAAAGCCGCCCGCGTAGAGGTCGCCGAGCGCGAGCTCCATCGCCCCGGTGAGCGTGGCGAGGTCGAGCACGTGTGTCGCTCCTTCGCGGCGGACGTACCAGAGAGCATCGGCGAGGACGAGCCGGCCCTCGGCGTCGGTGTTGATCACCTCGATCGTCTTGCCGTTCGCAGCGCGGAGGATGTCGCCCGGCCGGAAGGCGTCACCGCCCGGCAGGTTCTCGGCGGCGGCGAGCGCAGCGATCGCGCGCACCGGAGTGCCGAGCGCAGCGAGCGCGCCGATCCCGTGCAGCGTCCCCGCGCCGCCCGACATGTCCCCCTTCATGTCCTGCATCCCGCCGGAGGGCTTGATCGAGATCCCGCCGGCGTCGAAGGTGATCGACTTGCCGACGAGCCCGAGCAGCATGTCGTCCCGGGCATCCGGCGGGTCGTACCGGAGGACGATCAGGCGCGGCTCGTTGCGGCTGCCGCGGCCGACGGCGCTCAGCGCGCCCATGCCGAGGTCGTCGAGCTCGCGCGTGGCGAGCACCTCGCAGGTGAGGTGCTCGTGCTCGGCGGCGAGCTCCTTCGCCTTCTCGCCGAGTGTGTGCGGCGTGAGCTCGTTCGGCGGCATGTTGGAGAGGTCGCGTGCCCGGTTCGCTCGCTCGGCGACGATCGCCGCCCGCTCCGCGGCTGCCTGCAGCTCCGAATCGTCGGCGTGCCCGATCACGATCCGCTCCGGCGCTTTCGTCTCGTTCTTCGCCTTCCACTGGCCGGGCGAGTAAGAGCCGAGGATCGTCCCTTCGACGAGTGCCGCCGCCTGCTCGGGCAGCGGTACCGGCAGCGACTCGTCGAGCAGCCAGACAAGCGTTCCTCCCACCCGAGAAAGAGCCTGGGCGGTCACGGACGCGGCCGTGCGGAGCGCATCCGCGTCGACGTCCTCGCGCTTCCCAATTCCCGCAGCGACGAGGCGCGACGCCTCGAGTTCCCCGTTCAGATGGAGGAGGACGGCTTCGCCGCGCTCGCCGCGCAGTTCGCCGCTCTCGCCGAGGCGAGCGAGCCTTCCGCCGAGCTTCTCGTCGACGATCTTCGCGCCGTCACCGCCGAGCGGCTGGGTCACGAGCAGCGCAAGCGCATCCGCGCCTGCCTGTCCCGGCAGCGCGATCTCCACCTTGGTCACGGTGCGCGATGGTAACGGTGTCAGCCGTGCACCGCGGCATAGACTCGCGCGAGACCCCGAGAAGGAGCGATAGATGCCAGGCACCGTGCAGGAGTTCTTCGAGACGCTTCCCTCCGAAGCCGACATGTCCAAGACGGAGGGCATGAACAACTCGTACGCCTTCGACATCGAGGGCGCCGGAAAGTGGACGGTCAAGGTCGAGGAGGGAACCGTGCACGTCGTGGAGGGCGCCGAGGAGGCGGACGTCACGATCAGCGCTTCCCAGGAGGTGTTCCAGAAAATCATCGCGGGCGAGCAGAACCCGACGAGTGCCTACATGACCGGCAAGCTCAAGCTCAAAGGCGACATGGGCGCCGCCATGAAGCTGCAGAAGCTCTTTCCCAACCGGTAGAGAGAGCTTCTGAAAGGCGCCCGCGTTGGCACGCAGCGCCTTCGGCATGCCGAAGGCACGTTACGTGGGTGTTACGGCAGCGCTGGTCTGTCTGTGGCCCTTGGGCTTCTTGCGTGTTCGCAACACTCGCGAGCTAACCGAAGATGATTTCCGCTGCCTTCGCCACGCGGCGGTAGCCGATCCGCTCGTAGATCGCGTTCGAGGTCGGGTTCGCGAGGTCGGTGTAGAGGAAGCAGAAGCTGCGGCCGCCCTCGAACAACCGGCCGTCGAGCAGCCGCTGCGAGAGCTCCGCGGTCACAGCCGTGGCATACCCACGGCCTCGCAGCTTCGGAGGCGTGTAGACCGGGCCGATGCGGATGCCGTTCGGGGTCAGGCCGCCCCAGCCGGCGAGCGAGACGGGCTCGCCGTCGTCCTCCCACAGGAGAAGCCCTCCCGTGGAGGAGCCGAGCTTGTGGTCGATGCTCGCCTCCGCGCGCTCGCTCCCAGGGCCTCCCTCATGGAAGACCTCTTCGCCGAAGGCGATCCACCAGCGCAGCGCGAGCTCGCGGTCGTCGTTCGTCGCGACGCGAGCCGAGCCGGCCACGGTGGGCACCAGCTCGACCTGGTCGAGCGCGTAGACGCCCTGGCGCATGTTCACGCGC
>DASSLB010000108.1:0-11497 GCA_035689945.1 Gaiellaceae bacterium
GGGCGCTGCAGGGCGCCGAAGATCCCTTGCCTCGTTTCGAAACCGGACGCCTTAGGGTCGCGCTGCGCCGGAACGAGGAACGCGACGAGTTCGTGCGTGCGCGAGCGCGCACGGAAGGGGGCGAAGTGGTACTCGAGCCGATCGCCGGCCAGGAATCGCACATGATCGTCCGGTCGAGCGCTGCCGACGCGCTCGTTCACGTTCCACGTGGAAACGGGGAGCTCGCGGCCGGCACCGGAGTGCGGTGGCTCCGTCTCGACGGCTGACGACGGCCTAGTCGTTCACGGCGCGGCGTGCCTCGGCGAGTGCCGCACGGCGTCGCTGCGCCAGGAAGAGCGTGCGGGTCAGCTCACGCAACGGTCCGCGGCGAGGCCGCTCGTTTGGTGCCGGATACGGCGCGTAGCGCCCGGCCGCAAGGGCGGCGAGTTGGCCGGCGACGGCGAGCCAGCCGAGTCCGATCACGAATAGCGGCAGCGGCGCATAGCCGATCGCGAAGAGCTTGGCGAGATACCACGGCGCATCCCAGCCGAGGCGGTAGTGGGTGGCGAACGACCAGACGAGATAGAAGGGTCCGGCAAGTCCGGCCGCGAAGACGCCTGCGCGAATCGCCGGGTGCCGCGTCTGCACCTGCGGCAACCAGAGCCAGGCGTGGAGCGAGGGGAGGACGAAGACGAGCGCGAACGGATTCGTTGCTGCGACGAGAAGGCCGACGACACCGAGCGCCAGGAGAGCGCCGCTCTGGCCCGCGAGTCGCTCCTCCGGCCGGATCTCCCGGCGTGGCAGGAGCCGGCTGCGTGCGACGATCCAGCCTGCGGCCGCGAGCGCAACGAAGACGATGAGCGCGGCTCCCGGCCACGCCACGGCGTTGAGTGACGGCGGGTGCCCGCCGCCGCTTCCCCAGAAGCCGAGCGCGCCGAAGACGAGGAAGAGTGCGCCGGTCCAGGCCCAGAATCCGAGACGGCTGCGGTAGCTGCGCAGCGCAGGAGCAACCCGGATGCGCCGCCTTCGACAGCGCGCGAACAGGTCGACGGCGCCCGCGAGGAACGGCAAGACCATCCCGACGAGCACGATCTCGATCGCCCAGCCGCGGATGAGCCGCTGTCCCAGGAAGACGTAGGTCGTGGGGCCCTGGGCGAGCGAGACTCCCTCTTCCATCGCGTCCACCGTGTCCTGCGCGGCCAGACCGATCAACCGCAGGTGCCGGATGTCGAGCCGTCCGCCGCTCCGCCGCCGAACCTCCGGCGGTCTCGCACCTGCCGTCGTGACCGTCACGGCCGGAATTCCGCGGCTGACGAACGGCGCCTGCTCGTACGGGCTGAACGGAAATGCGAGTCCGAAGAGCTGCTGAAGCCCGCTCGGTCGCGCGGGATCGCCGCCGGATTCCTGTGCGAGGGCGGCCCGCAACGTCTCGACGAGGCCCGGCGCCGGCGACCGGGCGGTATCGCCGTTCAGGACGAGCCTCGGTCTACCGGGCCCGGCGATGGAATCGAGGTTGATCACGCCGAGGATGCTCTGGCGTGCTCCGGGCTCGGCGGCAAAGTGTGCGGCGCCGCGGACGCCGTCAGCTGCACCGTCCGTCGAGAGGAAGACGAGCGAGTAGGGCAACGAGACGCGTTGTGCGGCGGCCGTGGGGGCGTACGAGCGGGCGAGCTCGATCAGCGCCGCCGTCCCAGAAGCGTTGTTGTTCAGTCCACCGTCGGCCCCCGTGCCGTCTCTGTGCGCCATGACCACGATCTCCGCGCGCGGCGTGAGGCCCGTCTTCTCGACGACAAGGTTGACAAGCGTTGTCCGGTGGCCGCGGATCGTCGCCGTGAATCGATCGGGGTGGACGTCGAATCCGTAAGGCTTGAGCTCGTGCCGGAACCACGCGGCGGCCCCTTTCGCACCTTGCGTGCCCGGGGCTCGGTCCGGATAGCGCGAGGCGAGATCCCTTGCCAGAGAGGCAGCCGTCGGCGCGTCGAATGCCGGCGGCAAGTTCGGCGCCTGGAGTGCCGCCGGCCGGGCGACGCTGAAGGCGAGCAGGAGCAATGGCAACCCGACGAGCAGCCATGTGCCTCGGTAGAGGCGGCCGTTGACCGGACGCTCGAGCGATCCCGGTCGCGACCGGCGGCGCTCGGGTGCGGGCGAGGCGGCCGTCACGATCGTCCAGTCTAGGACGGGATCCGGGCGGGACGTTTTCCCGTGGAAACGGAGTGGGTTAGGTCTAAGGGCGGCGGGGAAGGCCGAGGCGAGGAATCAACATCGGGGCGACTCGTGGGATCCGCGCACGACGGCTACTGGTAGAAATCGGCGGGTTTAGAACCCGGAATCTACGGGAAGATGGCGAGGAGAGATGGACGGGACGGCACTGGTCGAAGCGGCGGATGAGGAGCTCGAGGGGATGAGGACGGTCCGCCTACGGATCCCCGCACGCGCCGAGTACATCGCCCTTGCCCGTCTCGCGCTCAGCGGTCTCGCCGACATCGTCGAGCTGTCCGACGAGCTCCTCGCGGACCTCAAGCTCGCGCTGACGGAGGCCGTGTCGAACTCGGTCCGCCACGCATATGCGGACGAAGGCGGCTTCGTATCGATCGCCTACGAGCTCAGCCACGACGCACTTGCGATCGAGGTCGTCGACGACGGCAGGGGGTTCGATCCCGAGCGCCCACCGCTGCTCGAAGGGGAGGAGCTCACGGAAGGCGGTCTCGGCATCGCGATCATCCGGACGATCGTCGACGAGTTCGAGCTCCACTCTCGGCCCGGGGTTCGGGGCTCGCGGCTCCGGTTCGCGAAGCGGTTGCGGCACCCGTCCTGATCGTTGTCACGCAAGACAACGAATCGGCGTAGACTGCTTGTCGTCTTCAATCGCGCCCCGGTCGCGTATGGACGCGACGCGGACGGCGAGCGTGTGGCGCGACGAGGCGGCGGCGGCGTCGTCACGGCTCTCGGCGGCCTGCTCGCGCACCACGACGTGACCTGGGTGGCGAGCGCGATGAGCGACGAGGACAGGGCTGTGGCGTCCGAGCGTGGCGGGTCGTTTCTCGAGGAGACGGCGGACGGGGTCGCCTACCGGTTGCGCCTCGTCACGCACGACCAGGCGGCATACGACCGCTTCTACAACATGGTCGCCAACCCGACTCTGTGGTTTCTCCAGCACTACCTCTGGGGGCTTGGCTCGGCCCCTGACTTCGACCCGAAGCTCCATGAGGCGTGGACGGCCGGCTATGTGCCCGTGAACGAAGCGTTCGCGAAAGCGACGCTCGAGGAGCTCGATCGAGAGCCGGATGCGGCGGTGCTGTTTCACGACTACCACCTCTACCTCGCGCCTCGTCTCGTGCGGGAGTCGCGTCCGGATGTCGTCACGTCGCACTTCGTCCACATCCCGTGGCCGGAGGCCGACTACTGGCATGCGCTGCCCAGAGCGCTGCGCGTCGCGGTGCACGAGGGGCTCCTCGCGAACGACGTCGTCGGCTTCCACACGGACCGGTGGCGGCAAGCATTCCTGCGCGCGGCGGAACGGCTGCTCGGGGCCCGGGTCGACGGAGCCACGGGGACGGTCGAGCACCGCGGTCACACGACGCACGTCGTCGCGCGGCCGATCGGGGTCGACGCCGAGGAGTTCGGGCGGCTGCGAGACGAGCCCGCGGTGCTCGAGCGAGAGGCCGCCCTGGTGGAGCGGCGCCCCGAGCAGCTCGTCTTGCGCGTCGACCGGACCGATCCAGCGAAGAACGCCGTGCGCGGCTTTCACGCGTTCGCGTTGCTCCTCGAGCGCCACCCCGAGCTGCACGGACGTGTCGGGATGATGGCGCTCCTGGCGCCGTCGCGGCAGGACATCGCCGAGTATGCGGAGTACGCAGAGGCCGTCGAGGCTGCTGCACGAGAAGTGAACGACCGCTTCGGGCGCGAAGGCTGGCAGCCTGTGGAGCTCGATATCGCCGACGACTTCGTTCGCTCGGTCGCGGGCTACAAGCAGTTCGACGTGTTGCTCGTGAACCCGGTCTTCGACGGGCTCAACCTCGTGGCCAAGGAGGCGTTCCTCGTGAACGAGCGAGACGGCGTGCTCGTCCTGTCCGAGAACGCCGGGGTGCACGAGGAGCTCGGGGAATGGGCGCTGAGCGTGAACCCCCTCGACGTGGTCGGGCAGGCCGAGGCGCTGCACGACGCGCTCGAGCTGGAGCCGGCCGAGCGGCGGCGGCGGGCCGACGCCATTCGCGCGCACGTCCGCACGCATGACATCCGCGAGTGGATCGACGCGCAGCTGGCAGACCTCGACGCCGTACGATCAGCGTGATGGAAGACCTGTCGCATGTCGACGAATCGGGCGGTGTACGGATGGTCGACGTCGGTGGCAAGGAGCCGATGCGCCGGCGGGCCGTCGCTCGGGCCGAGGTTCGGATGGCCGCCGAGACCGCGCGGATCCTGCGGGAGCTCCCGAAAGGCGATGCGCTCGCGACGGCTCAGCTCGCCGGGATCCTGGCAGCGAAACGGACGAGCGAGCTCATCCCGCTCTGTCATCTGCTTCCCTTGACCCACGTAGACGTGACACTCGAGGTGGGCGAGGAGTCGGTCGAGATTGTTGCCAGCGCTGAAACCACAGCACAGACCGGCGTCGAGATGGAGGCGCTGACCGCGGCCTCGGTCGCGGCGCTCACGGTCTATGACATGGCTAAAGCGGTCGACAAGCAGATGCGTATCGCGGAGGTCGTGCTCGTCGAGAAGACGAAGGAGCGCGTCGACTGAAGGCCGCAGTCCTGACCGTGTCGGATGGGGTCGTGGCCGGGACGCGCGAGGATCGGAGTGGCGACGCTCTGGACGAGCTGTTGCGCGGCGCGGGCTACGAGGTCGAGCGGCGAGTCGTTCCCGACGAACGCGACCAGATCGCGGCGGCGATTCGAGAGCTTGCGGCCTCGGCGCGACTCGTTCTCACGACCGGCGGAACCGGCCTCGCGCCGCGGGACGTGACGCCGGAGGCAACGCGCGACGTGCTGGAGCGGGAGGCGCCTGGGATCGCGCAGGCGCTGCGCGCGGACTCGATCGCGAAGACGCCTCACGGCCTCCTCTCGCGAGGCGCGGCGGGTGTTCTCGGCTCGACGCTCGTGGTCAATCTGCCTGGCTCGACGGGAGGCTGCCGTGACGGTTTCGCAGTTCTGCAGCCCGCACTGGGTCACGCGCTCGAGCTTCTGGCGGACGCGCCAACGGCGCACGAGCAGACGTGACCGCTACTCCCACGTCTGCCCTCTTGCCCACGCGCTTCGCGCGGCTCGTCAAGATCGAGCACACGATCTTCGCGCTGCCGTTCGCCTACGTCGGCGCATTTCTCGCCGTCCATGGGACGCCGAGTGGACACGATCTCCTCTGGATCACGCTTGCCATGGTCGGCGCTCGCTCGCTCGCGATGGCGCTCAACCGTCTGATCGACGCGGGTATAGACGCACGAAACCCGCGGACGGCCGGCCGCGAGATTCCGAGCGGCCAGCTCTCGGTCGCCCAGGTCGTCATCTTCTGTCTCGTTTCGCTCGCGTTGTTCCTGGCCGCGGTGTGGCAGCTCGATCCCCTCGTTCGCTGGCTGTGGCCGATTCCCGTAGCCGGCTTCGTCGTCTATCCGTACCTCAAGCGCTTCACTTGGCTCTGCCACTTCTGGCTAGGAGCCGTGGACGGCCTCGCGCCTGTCGGCGCTTGGGTGGCGATCACCGGCAGGCTGCCGTGGCAGGCCTGGATGCTCGGCGCGGCGGTCGCGCTCTGGGTAAGCGGCTTCGACCTTTTCTACGCACTGTTCGACGAAGAGGTCGACCGGCGCCAAGGCCTGCATTCGATCGTCACGCGTTTCGGCGTGCGGGGGGCGTTCCTCGGCGCGCGGCTTGCTCACGCGACGACCGTCGCTTGTTTGGTCGCCGCGGGCCTCGGCCTGCACGTCGGTGCCGTCTACTGGGTCGGCGTCGCCGTCGTGGCGCTGTTGCTCGGGTACGAGCACTCGCTCGTCCGGCCCACCGATATTCGCCGGCTCGACATGGCGTTCTTCACGATGAACGGTGTGATCAGCGTCGCCTTTGCGATCTTCGTCATCGTCGACGCCGTGACTTGAGGACAGGGGCGCCGCGTGAAACGGCGCCCCAGGTCGGTGCCGGCTAGCTCGCCGGCCAGTGCGGCGGATGGCACCAGCGGCCGGAGCGGATGAACCCAGCCCCGGAGGTGCTGCCGCCGAGCGAGCCGTCCGAGAAGCCCGCGTTCGCATCGAACGTAGAACCAAGCGACGCCACCAGCCGCCCGTACCGGCCTCGCACATATCCGCGTGCGAGCCCGGATGCCGTGCCGCCCGACAGCGCGGCGTTGAGTGTGCCGTGTGCTCCAGTGCCGACGCCCTTGATATGGAAGACGCCGTACACGTGGCCCACCCCCGACGCCGCATCGACGAGGCTCCAGGCGCGGATCGTGAGTGCTCCGGCGAGGCGAAGGTCGGAGCTCACGGCCGTTCCCGTGTACGTCGCACGCGTCGCCACGAAAGTGTCGCCTCCGTTGACAGAGCAGGTGACCTGGTACTTCTGCGAGACGATTGGTGTGGCGAAAGTCGCGGTTGCCGATTCGACAGACGGGCCCCGACCTCGTGCCGCGGCCACACCCGCGGCGATCAGTGCGATCGCCACCACGAACAACCCCAATAGTGCGAGTCGCTTTCTGGACATCTTTCCCTCCTGGTTGGCGGTGAACTGGCCGCCGGTGAATCAAGCCTGAGCGATGTACCGCTCCGCGCAAGGAGTGCGTAAGACGACGGTAAATCGGCGCGAGCGGCCTATGCTGGCCGTGTGCTCATCGCCCGTCGGCTTGGCAAGCGGTACGGGGAGAAGCGCGTCTTGCGCGGCATCGACCTCGCGGTTCCGCGCGGCGGCTTCCTCGTCGTCACCGGGCCGAACGGCTCCGGGAAGACGACGCTGCTCCGGATCTGCGCAGGTCTCGCTCGGCCGACCGAAGGAACGATCGAACGAGCCGCCCAGCGCGCGCAGGTCGGCTATCTCGGCCACGAGCCGCTCGTCTACCGCGAGCTGACGGCGCTGGAGAACCTCGAACTCTACGGCCGCCTCTACCGGGTGGCGGAGCGGCGTGAGCGGATCGGGATGCTGCTCGAGCGGTTCGGGCTCTGGGACGCTCGTCACGAGCGCGTTGCCGCTTACTCGCGCGGCATGACGCAGCGTCTGGCCCTGTGTCGCGGCCTGCTGCACGACCCGGAGCTGCTCGTCTTCGACGAGCCGTACAGCGCGCTCGACGAAGCGGGGGCGGAGCTGCTCGACGTGCAGCTCGCCGAGCTTCGCGGTGAGCACACCTTCGTCCTGGCCACGCACGACCCGGCGCGCGTCGAGCCTCTCGCGAGCGGCAGGCTCGCGCTCGCGTGATGGGCTACGCCCGCGACGTCGGGGCACTGGCGCGCAAGGATCTCCTCCTGGAGCTGCGAGCGCGCGACACGTTGCCGGCGATGCTCCTCTTCGTCGCCGCGGTCTTCGTCGTCTTCCATTTCGCTCTGCCCGGGTCGCCGTCGAGGCTGGCAACGACCGGGCTCCTCTGGGTCGCGATCCTCTTCACCGCGCTGCTCGGGCTGGGGCGGGCGTTCGTGCCGGAGCGTGAGCAGCGGACGTTCGACGGCCTCGTCCTCGCGCCGTGCGACCGGAGCGCGATCTGGCTCGCGAAGTCCCTTGCGACGCTCGCCTTTCTCGTCGCTGCCGAGGTGGTGGCGTTGCCGCTCTACGCTCTCTTCTTTCACAGTGTCGGCGGCGCCACCGTGGCAGCTGTCGCGTTGGCCGACCTCGGGATCTGCGGCGTCGGGACGTTCCTCGGAGCGATGGCGGTCGCGACGCGGGCACGCGACCTGATCCTCCCGCTGCTCTTCCTGCCGCTCGCGATGCCGATCGTGGTCGGGGCGGTCGGCGCGAGCGTCGTCGATTCTCCGGGCCGCTACCTCGGGTTTCTCGCGCTCTACGACCTTCTCTTCGCGGTGGTCTGCTGGGCGTCGTTCGAGTACGTCGTCGCCGAGTGAACCGGTCTGCTGCGACAATCGAGACTGTGGGTCGCGCCCGGATCTCACTGCCTGCGCTCGCGGTCGCTTCGCTTGTGCTCGTCACCACGGCGCTCTCGTTCGTCTTCTTCGTCGCACCGAACGACGCGGACCAGGGCTTTTCGCAGCGGATCTTCTACTTCCACGTCTCGATCGCGATCACCGCGTATGCGTGTTTCGCCGGAGCTGCTTGGAAGGCGCTCCGCCACCTCTGGAAGCGCGACCCGCGCGCCGACCTCGAGAGCTACGTCTTCGTCCACCAGGGTCTGATCTTCGGGACGCTCGTACTCCTCACCGGGTCGATCTGGGCGAAGATCTCGTGGGGCCACTGGTGGCTCTGGAGCGAGGATCAGCTCGTCCTCTTCCTTGTCCTCTACCTCTTCTACTGCGCATACTTCATGCTCCGCTTCTCGGTGGATCCGGGGCCCCAACGGGCGAATCTGAGCGCGGTGTACGCGCTTTTCGGCGTGGTGCTCATCCCGGTCAGCTTCGCCGCGATCCGGCTCGCGAAGCAGCTCATCCACCCGGTCGTTTTCACGCGGCACGGCCCGAACTTCCACGGCTGGATCCTCGTCACGTACTGCATCGCGCAGGTCGCGCTGCCCGTCCTCGCGTACACGCTGTACCGGCTGGAGCTCAGCGCAAAGCGGCTCGACGTGCGCCTGCGCGATCTGAGGGAGGTGCTCACGTGACCACCGCGGAGACATACGTCACGGCTGCGTACTGCGTCGTGTTCGCCGTCGTCCTCGCGTACGTCCTGATCATGGCGCTCAAGCTGCAGCGGCTCGAGCGCGACGTGGACGAGCTCGCCCGCCGCGCGCCCGAGGAGGACGCGGAAGAGGCGCCGCGGGAGACCGCGCACGTTGGCTGAGCTGCTCTTCTGGCCGGCGCTGCTCCTCTACGGGGAGGCGGCCGTCGGCTACTTCGGCGACGTGAGGCGGCCGGGTCGTTCGGGTCGCTTCGCTACCTGGGGTGTCCGGCTCGGCTGGCTCACGCAGACGGCACTGCTCGGCGTGCAGGCGGCGCGTGACGACGGCTTCCCGTGGGGGACATGGGCGTCGTCGCTCGATCTTTTCGTCTGGTTGGTCGTCTCCGCATATCTCATCTGGGGCTGCCGTCGGCCGTACCGGCTCCTCGGCCTCGTCGTGATGCCCCTCGCCGTCGCGCTGCTCGTCGTCGCGCGCGCCGGCGGCGGGACCGGGATCGGGAACGCGAGTCACTACTCGAACCTCTTTCTCGTCGTCCACGTCGGCCTCGTGCTCGCAGCCTTTGCCGGGTTCACGCTCGCCGCCGCCTTGTCGGGGCTCTACGTCTGGGAGGAACGACGGTTGCAGACACGCCCTGTGACGATCCTTCGCCGGCAGATGCCGGCGCTGGCGACCCTGGACTTGCTCGCCCTTCGTACGGTCGCGTGGTCGGTGCCGCTGCTCACTCTGGGCGCGGCCGTGGGCCTCGCGCGCCTCGTCGCCCGCGGCGACCGGCTCGACGCGCTCATCGTCGTGACGGCCGCTACCTGGATCGTGTGGTGTGTGTATCTCGGCCTGCGTTTGCTCGGCGGCTGGACGGGACGCCGTGCGGCGTACCTCGCTCTCGCCGGGTTTGCCCTCGTCATCGTTGTTCGCCTCGCCCTCCCCGCGACCCACTTCGCATGACGCGCCTCGTCCTCGTCGGCACCTCTCATCACCACGCGCCGGTCGAGCTCCGCGAGCAGGTGGCGCTCGGGCGGGACGAAGCGCAGGAGCTCGTCGCCCGGCTGGCGGAGGACGGGTGCGAGGCCGTTTGCCTTTCGACCTGCAACCGTACGGAGCTCTACGTTGCGGCGGCCGACGCAGAGGCAGCCGAACGGAAGGCTGTTGCGGCCCTCGCGTCGCTCGAGCCCGATGTCGAGCCGGCGCTCTACCGGCTGTGCGATCAGGCGGCGGCGCACCATCTATTCCGCGTAGCGGCCGGGCTCGACTCGCTCGTGCCGGGCGAGGGCGAGATCCTCGGACAGGTTCGGGTTGCGCATGAGCTCGGGACGACCGGGCCGTTGCTCGACCGTGTCTTCCGGCAGGCGCTCCATGCGGGCCGGAAGGTGAGGGCCCAGACCGCCATTGGCGAGAGTCCTGCGTCGGTGTCGGCCGCCGCCGCCGCGCTCGCCGAGCAGGTCTTCGGCGGCCTGGAGCAGCGCTCGATCCTTCTCCTCGGTGCGGGCAAGGTGAGCGAGCAGGCCGCTCGCAATCTTCGGAGCCGCGGCGCCGACATCACGCTCGTCGCGAACAGCAAGACGGCGTCAGAGCAGATCCACGAACAGCTCGCGGCGGTGGACATCGTGATCGCGTCGACGAACGCGCCGGGCCTCGTGCTCGAGGCGGCGGCCGTGGCGCAAGCGCTGCGCGGCCGGCGCGGCCGCAGGCTCCTGCTCGTCGACCTAGCTGTTCCGCGCGACCTCGACCCTGCGATAGGCGAGCTCGACGGGTGTTACCTCTACGACATCGACGACCTCGAGCAGATCGTCGTCGAGACGCTGTCGCTGCGCCGCCGGGAGGCCGAGCGTGCCGAGGCGATCGTCTCGGCCGAGGCGGAGAAGTTCCACGAGTGGCACGCCTCGCTCGACGTCGTGCCCGCGATCGCTTCCCTGCGGGCCCGAGCGGAGGCGATCCGGGAGGCGGAGCTGGAGAAGGCGGAATCGCTGCTCGGACGGCTCGACGAGAGCCAGCGGCGGGCGGTGGAAGCGGTGACGGCGCAGATCGTGAACAAGCTGCTGCATCTGCCGACCGTGCGGATGAAACAGGCGGCGGCGGCAGCCGACGGGGTTCTCTATGCTGAAACGGTGCGGCACCTCTTCGGTCTCGGCGAGGACGAGCGCTGACGGTCAAGCCCGTAACGGGCCGTCCTTTGCCGCTGCAGGTGCCGACGGCGTTCATCCGAGTCCGTCCGCGCGGTGTCGGCTGCTCGCCGCCGGTGCGGAGGCCACTGGGCTCAAAGAGCTGTGCTCGTCCGCGTCGGCAGTCGCGGCAGTAGGCTCGCGCTCACCCAGGCCGAGCGCGCTCTCTCGGCGCTGCGGGCGCCTGGCATCGAGCTCGCGCTCGTCCCGATCACGACGGCAGGTGACCGAGACCGCACGCGTCCGTTCGGCGAGATCGGCTCGCGCGGCGTCTTCGTCAAGGAGCTCGAGGAGGCGTTGCTCGAGCGGCGGATCGATGTCGCCGTCCACTCTGCGAAGGACTTGACCGCTACGGATCCGGAAGGGCTGGCGATCGGTGCCTATCTCCGGCGCGACGACCCGCGAGACGCGCTCTGCGGCGCGACCGAGCTGCGACCAGGCATGCGGATCGGAACTGCTTCGGTGCGACGGAAGGCACAGCTGCTTGCGGCCGATCCGTCGCTCTCGATCGAGCCGCTCCGGGGCAACATCGACACGCGCTTGCGGAAACGGGGCGAGCGCGGGCTCGACGCCATCGTTCTCGCGGCGTGCGGGCTCGACCGGCTCGGCCT
>DASSLB010000109.1:0-2719 GCA_035689945.1 Gaiellaceae bacterium
ACGACCGTTCCGCGGTCGAGCAGCATCCGCAACGGCATCCCCCACTCGTTGCCGGACGGAGAGCTCTCGGGCGTGTTCAGGTCGCCGTGCGCGTCGAGCCAGAGAACGCCGACGTGGCCGTGACGAGCCGCGAGCCCCTCCACCGCTCCGATGTGCGTACAGCAGCACCCGCCAAGCAGGAGTGGACGCGCCGGTAGGTCCGAGGCCACGGCGAGTGTCTGCATCGCGAGCGTCTCCTCCTCGACCACCGCCGCCTCTGGATAGTCGAGCGGAAGCGACGCCGCCTCGACCATCGGCTCGCCGCCGTCGCCCCAGGCGCGCGGCACGCGAACGAGCCCGGCTCCGAAGGAGCGGCCACAGGCGTGGCACTCGTAGCCCTCGCCAAGCGCGACGGCCGTCAGTGTGCGGCAGCCCGGACAGCGGGCGCGGAGGAGGCTCACGCGAGCACCTTCTCCCAGACGACCATCTCCTGCTCGGCGTGCATGCCGACACTCTCGTACAACTGGGTCGCGCCGGTCGCGTTGGCAGCGTCGACCCCGAGAGCGGCCCGCGTGTATCCGCGACGCCGGAACTCTCGGAAGCTGTGCTGGAGCAGTGCGCGTCCGTAGCCGCGCCCACGCCACGGTCGCCGCACGCCGAGAGCGCCGACCCATCCGGCCGGCGGACGTGCCTCGCAGCGCGCGACGCCCGCGATCTCCTCGCCGTCACGGATCACGAACCAGAGCGAGGGGTCGTAGTTCTCCCGCCGGCGCTGCCGCGCCCACCAGTCGCCGAACGACTCCGGCTCGTGCTCCCAGTGATCGGCGAACGACTCCTCGAGTGCGGCGTGGAACGCCTCGGCATCCTCTGCGGCGTACGGTTCCACGCGCACGGAAGGCTCGGGCGTGTCCGAGTCGAACTCGATCGCCATCTCCCAGAAGCGTCGCGTCTCGCAGTAGCCGCGGCTCCCGAAGAGCGTCGCGGCGGCCGCGTCACCCGCCACCGTCCAGCAATGAAACCGCTCTGCCCCTTCCTCGCGGAGCCGCAACTCCATGACGTCCACGAGCTGCGCGCCGAGCCCGCGCCCCCGGGCCGAGGGACGAACCGCCCCGGCGCCGTTCCCGCGTCGGCCGAAGCACTGTGCGAACGCGCCGGCCACGAGCGTTCCCTCGTCCTCGAAGAGCCACGTGTTCGTCTCGAAGGCAATCGTGTGCATCCAGCCGTCCACGGCCGCGGCGTCAAGCTGCGACGGCCGCGCGGTTACTGCTTCCTCGACTGAGCCGAAGAGCCCGGCGATCGCCGCAAGATCTTCTCTTGTTGCCGGACGAATCCTCACGGCCCGAGCGAATCGAGGCTCTCCGCCAGTCCATCCAGGCTGTGGAGCTCGACGTCGGGCTGTGGCTCGGCCTCCTCGCCGAGCCGGTTGATCCAGATGCTACGGAGCCCGAGAGCCACCGCCGGCGCAACATCGTGGAAGAGGCTCGCGCCTACGTGGACGTGAAGTTCGCGCTCGGCACCGCTTCGCGCAAAGAACTCGTACCAGTGGCCGCGAGACGGCTTGTACGAACCGATCTCGGACGCGACGATGGACAGCTCGAACTCGACACCGATGCGCGCCAGCGAGGCGTCGAGAAGATCACGGTCGGTGTTCGAGAGGACGGCAAGCCGCCAGCCACGGGCACGTGCCTCCTCGAGTGCCGTCGGAACTTCGGCAAACGGCTCCCAGCCTGGCAGCGAACGGGCCAAGGCGTCCTGCTCGTCCGCTGGCGCCCCCAGCCGGGCGATCGTGACGGCCATCACTTCGCGATAGCTTCGCGTCTGGTCCTCCCGCTGGATTTGCGGCTCGAGCTCGTGGTACGCATGCAGGAGCTCACCGACCCGCGCCGCGCCGAACAGGCGCTCGAGCTCGCGCCCGATGCCGCCGTTCCAGTCGATCAGCGTCCCGTAGCAGTCGAAGGTCGCCCAGCGCTCGCCGTCCGCCATGGCCGCGAGCCTATCGAGCGCGGAAGGTCAGTCCTCGAAGCGCCTGAAGACGACGCAGGCGTTGTGTCCGCCGAAGCCGAAGCTGTTCGAGACGGCGATCTTCACGTCGCCGTCACGCGCCTCGTTCGGCACGTAGTCGAGATCGCAGGTCGGATCCTCGACCTCGTAGTTGATCGTAGGCGGGAGCTTCCCGTCCCTGATCGACAGAACCGTGAACGTCGCCTCGACCGCTCCAGCCGCTCCGAGGCAGTGGCCGGTCGCGCCCTTCGTCCCGGAAACCGGTGTCGTGTACGCGTTCTCCTCGCCGAGCGCGTACTTGAGCATCTGCGTCTCGGACGAGTCGCCGACCGGAGTCGAGGTGGCGTGCGCGTTGATGTAGTCGATCTCGTCGTCGGCGACGCCGGCGTCCGCGAGCGCCATCTTCAGGGCGTTCACCGGACCGGTTGGGTCGGGCTCCGTGATGTGCTTTGCGTCGGAGGAGAGCCCGTAGCCGACCACCTCGGCGTAAATCTTCGCGCCGCGCGCCTTTGCATGCTCGAGCTCCTCGAGCACGAGGACGGCCCCGGCTTCGCCCATCACGAAGCCGTCGCGTTCGGCGTCGAACGGCCGCGAACCGCGCTGCGGGTCGTCGTTCCGCAGCGAGAGCGCTCGCATCGCGGCGAATCCCGCGATCCCGACCTCGTTCACCGCAGCCTCGGTGCCGCCGCAGAGCATCACATCCGCGCGGCCGAGCCGAATCCAGTCGACCCCGTCTCCG
>DASSLB010000110.1:0-3003 GCA_035689945.1 Gaiellaceae bacterium
CCAGCCGTACGGCGCCTTCCAGCAGATGACGCAGCCGCACGCGCAGTCGCGCGGGGCGACCGTGCGTGCCGACGCTCCCGGCCCTCCGACCGAGAACCCGGCCCACTACCTCGGGCTGCTCGAGGAGCTCCACGACTCGGGGGTCCTCGACGATTCCGAGTACACGGCGTCCCGCACGCGTTTGCTCGAAAGCCTGCGGAGTTAGGAAGAGACATGGTTCTCTGGTTCATCCTCTATCTCGCCTTCAGCGGCCTGATCGTCGGCGCGCTGGCCCGGCTTGCCCTGCCGGGACCCGATCCGATGGGGATCCTCGCCACGATCGGGCTCGGTCTCGCCGGCTCGTTCGCGGGCGGCGTGATCGCCTTCATCCTGATCGGCCACGCCGGCGGGATCATCTTCTCTGTCCTTGCCGCGACACTGATCCTCTATCTGCACCGCCGGTTCGTTCAGCACCGGCCGCTGACCGGGCCCGGCGCCAGGCAGCTGCCGCCGCGCTAGCGGAGATAACGGCGCTCGGCGCCGAGCGTCCAGTCGCCGCGCGACCAGCGGAACGTGCGCACGACGATCGCGTCCGAGTCGGCCTCGTGGACGTGCAGCCCGCGCGCCTCGCCCAGCCGTCGCGGTCGCGGCTGACCAAGTCCGGGTGCGATCGCCACGACTGCCGTTCGCGCTTCGTCCCCGACGACCTCGAACTCGTGCCGCTCGCTCACAGCCACCTGGTGGATGTGGCCCGCGAGGATGAGGTCTGCGCCGGCGTCGACGAGCGCCCGGAGGACGTGGTTGCGGCGCGAGACCGGACGCTTGCGCGCCGCTCGCCACGGCGCTCCGAGCAGGTGGTGGTGGAGCACAGCGACCCGGAGGGATCCCGGCGCCGCTGCGCCGAGACGTTCGGCCGCCCGCTCGAGCTGCGCGCGGCCCAGTGCGCCGCCCTGGTGGCGGAACGGCCGGGCGGAGTTCAGCCCGACGACGTGAAAATCGGCTGACGAGGCCATTGGCTCGGTCGTCTCCCAGACCCGTTCGAACTCCGCCCAGGGACGCACGAACCGCGACGGGGTGTAGGGGAGGTCGTGGTTGCCGGGCACCGCGAGCACCGGCGGCCCGAGCGAGCGAAGCAGCTCCGCCGCGCGCTCGAGCTGCTGCCGGCGGCCGCGGTGCGCGAGATCGCCGGACGCAACCACGAGTTGCGGTTCCAGCCGCTCCACGAGCCGCGCCAGCGACTGCTCCGCGTCCCGCTCCTGATGTATACCCACGTGCAGGTCGGAAACATGGAGGAGCCTGGCATTCACGACCGAACGAGGCTATAGATTGGAAGCAGTGAGCGAAGATACCGCTGAGATCTTCGATGACCTCTACGTCGGGCTGCGCGCGGGCGGTGCTTTGCGCAAGCAACGGCGTGGCGAGGAGCTGACGCACGAGGAGAAGGAAGCGCTCAGCCGCTGGCAGCGTCTGTCCACGGCTCGCAAGGCCGCGGCGCTCGGCGCGTTCGCCTTCGGCACGTTCGGGCTGGGCTTCACCTTGGGCGGCCTGGTCTTCGGCCGCTGGCGCAAGCCGCGGCACGGCTAGTTAGCCCTTCGCCTCGCCGGTTCCGGGGAAGAGCACGGCCGGCGCCTCCTCCTCGGCCGGGTTGCGGCCGCGGATCACCACGTCGACGAGCGTGGCGGCGACAGACGCGATCGGGATCGCGATCAGGACGTAGATGGCGCCGAGCAGGTAGCCGACGCTGACCACCGAGACGAGAACGACGAGCGGGGACAGCCCCACCGCATGACCCATCACGCGCGGCGCGATGATGTAGTCCTCGATCTGGCGGAGCACGAGCACCGCGATCCCGGCGCCGACGGCGACCGTCCAGCCGGCCGTCAGACCGACCACAACCGCAGCGCCTCCCGCGGCGAGCGGACCAACGATCGGCACGAGCTCCACGAGCCCCGCGAACGAGCCGAGCAGGAGCCAGTACGGCTCTCCGTCGAGCCAGAACGCGAGAGAGAGGAGCGCCGCGACGATGACGACGAGCAGGAACTGGCCACGCACGAAGGCGCCGAGCTTCATGTCGATCAGCACCCACGTGTCGCGCGTGACGCGCCGGTGCTTGCGCGGCACCATCGACTGCACCAGCGCAATCGTCCCGTCCCGTTCGAAGATCCAGTAGGCACCGACGGCGAACATGAACAGGATCCCGACGAGGATCTCGAACAGCGTCTTCGTCACGGTGATCGCGGGATGGAGGAGGCTCGTGCCCGACGGGAGCTGCCGCAGCCGCTTGTCGATCGCGGTGAGGATCTCGTGCCGGATCCCGTGCGAGTGGACGGCGGCGTGGTGGAGCTCGGCCTGCGACGTCGGCAGCTGGCCGCCGATCGCGTGGTCGATCTGCGTGATTGCGACGGGAACGATGAGGTAGAGGAAGAGGCCGATCGCGGCGAGGAAGCCGAGGTAGTGGATGACCACGCCGGCGCTCCGCGGGATGCGGAAACGGCGGTTGAGCCACTCGATGCTCGGCCGCATCGCCGAGGCGATCACGAAGCCGAGGAAGAGCAGCGCGATCACGACCTTGAGCTTCCAGAGCGCGAGTGCGCCCACGATGATGGCGGCCGCGACGAGGGTCGCGGTCGCTGCACGGCGTGCGGTCACAGTCATCTCCCCAGGGATTCCCTGCCCCAACTCGAACGGAGCGAACGTGGATACGCCCGTTCTGGAGGCTCACAGGCACGGAGTCGCGCTCGCGCGGCCGCTGCTGCGCGCGCTGACTCTCGCGCTTGCGGGCGCGTTGTGCCTCTGGGCTCCGTGGACTGCAACCGCGGCGATCGGGGCCGCGCTCCTCGCTCTCGCGGCGGCCATTGCGGTGATCGCGGTCATGCGCTGGGAACGGACACACCTCTCCGTCACCGGAAGCGCATTCGTGATCGAGCACGGCTTCCTCAGCCGCCGGACTGCTTCGATCTCGCTCAACGGGACGGTGTTCGAGGTCGAGCGAACGCTGCTCGGCCGGATCCTCGGCTACGGCAC
>DASSLB010000111.1:0-4559 GCA_035689945.1 Gaiellaceae bacterium
CGGCCGTGGCCGAGGTACCAGCTGTAGAACTTCTTCAGGAAACCGACTGCACGATGCTCGCCGAGCTCGCGCACGGCTTCGCGGATGAAGACCACGAGCTCCGCCGCGACCTCCTCGCGGCTCGGACAAAACGACTCGCCCTCGACGATCTCTCGCAGCGCCCACGGGTTCCCCTGCGCGCCGCGCGCGACCATGACGGCCGCGGCTCCGGTCTGCTCCAGCACGTCGAGCGCCTTCTCGCGCGAGGTGACGTCGCCGGACGCGATCACCGGGACGTCGACGCGGTCCACGAGCTCGGCCGTGAGCGCGTGGTCGGCTTCGCCGGTATACATCTGCTGCGCCGAGCGCGGGTGGAGCGTCAGTGCCGCGGCGCCCGCCTCCACGAGCTGCGGGCCGAGCCCGAGGCACGTGCGCGATCCGTTCCCGACGCCGCGTCGCATCTTCACCGACACCGGCACGTCGACGGCTGCCGCCACCGCCTCGACGACGCGGCAGGCGAGCGCCGGATCCTCCATCAGGTGCGCGCCGGCGCCGGTCTTCGTCACCTTCCGCACGGGACAGCCGAAGTTCATGTCGACGATGTCTGCGCCGGCGGCGGCGACCATGCGACCCGCCTCGGCCATCGCTCTGGGATCGGAGCCGAAGATCTGGATCGCGAGCGGGTGCTCGTCGGCCGCCACCCGCAGGTAGCCGAACGTCCGCTCGTTCCGGTGCTCGATTCCCGCAGCGGAGACCATCTCGGAGCAGACGAGGCCGGCGCCGAAGCGTCTTCCCTGCCGCCGAAAGGCCTGGATGCTGACTCCGGCCATCGGCGCGAGCACGATGCGTGTCGGCACCTCGACGCCGCCAATTGCCCAGGAGTGCTGGAGGTCTACCGGCATCGAGCGATGGTATCGGCGGCGAATTGACGAGCGCCGATCGCCGGGGTACCATCCGGCCCCGCCGACGGCCGGTTCGCCGCCGGCAGTTTCATGTTCTGGGGTCCAGGAGGACAGTGGTGAAGGAAGTCATCCTTACGCCTAACGGCTACAAGAAGCTCCAGGAGGAGATCGAGCTTCTGTCGACCGTGCGGCGGCGCGAGGTCGCGGATCGCATCCGTATCGCGCGTGAGTTCGGCGACATCGCCGAGAACGCGGAGTACGACTCCGCGAAGAACGACCAGGCCCATCTCGAGGCGCGCATTGCGACGCTCGAGGAGCGGCTCAAGAACGCGCGCGTCGTCACCAGGAAGGAGATGCGCTCCGGCGAGGTCTCGGTCGGGACCAAGGTTCGGCTCAAGGACATGGGCTCCAACAAGACGGTCGAGTACCACATCGTCGGCTCGGCAGAGGCCGACCCGGCGGAGCTGAAGCTCTCGAACGAGTCGCCCGTGGGCAAGGCGATCATGGGTCACAAGAAGGGCGACGTCGTCGAGGCGCCGACGCCGCGCGGGGCCAAGAAGTTCAAGATCATGGAAGTGAAGGCCGCGTAGACTCGCGCGGCGATGGCCTTCCCGAAACGGTTTCCTGATCGCGACGAGATCGCGGCGGTTCGCGCCGAGTCCGAGCAGCTCGAGCCCGGCACGACCGACGACTCGACCAAACGCCGGCTCGCCGGCCGTGTCATGGCGCGCCGCGACATGGGGAAGCTCGTCTTCCTCGACCTCGTCGACCGCTCGGCGCGCATCCAGCTGATCTGCTCGACAGAACGGACGGGCGACCTCGAGCTCCATCTTGGAGACATCGCCGGAGTGACCGGCTCCCCAGCACGTGCCCGCCGCGGCGAGCCGTCGCTGATGGTCGACGAGCTCGAGGTTCTCGCGAAGATCCGGGCGCCGCTGCCCGACACCTTTCACGGCATCGAGGACGTGGAGCTTCGCTACCGGAAGCGCTACCTCGATCTGCTCATGAGCGAGGAGTCGCGCGACGAGGCGATCAAGCGCGCTCGAATGGTCTCGGCGATCCGCTCCTACCTCGACGGCGAGGGATTCATCGAGGTCGAGACGCCGATCCTCCAGCCACGGTACGGCGGCGGCTTCGCGGAGCCGTTCGTGACGCACTCCGAGCTGCTCGACACCGATCTCTACCTTCGCATCGCCGACGAGCTCTACCTCAAGCGCCTCATCGTCGGCGGGCTCGAGAAGGTCTACGAGCTGTCGAAGGACTTCCGCAACGAGAGCTACTCGTACAAGCACTCACCGGAGTTCAGCCAGGTCGAGTGGTACGAGGCATACGCCGACTACAAGGACACGGCTCAGCGGATGAAGGAGCTCGTGCGTCACGCCGCAGAAGCGACGAACGGCGGCACGAAAACGACCTTCCGCGGCCACGACGTCGATCTCGCGCACTGGCAGGAGGTGCGCTTCGTCGAGTCGCTCGAGGCGCACGGCGTCTGGACTCGCGACGAGACCGAGCTGCGGGCGAAGCTGACCGAAGCGGGGGTCGATGTCTCGAGTGACCGCAGCTGGTCACAGCTTGCCGACCACGCCTACTCGCATTTCGTCGAACCGGAGTTGATCCGGCCGACCATCGTCTACGACTGGCCGATCGAGCTCTCGCCCTTTGCCCGCACCACGGATAGTGACGAGACGCTCGTCGAGCGGTTCGAGGCTGTGGTGAGCGGAATGGAGATCGCGAACGCGTTCAGCGAGCTCAACGACGCCTCCGAACAGGCACAACGATTCGCCGCGCAGGCGTCGGAGCGGGAAGCGGGAGCCGTCGAAGCCGAGCCCGGCGATCCCGACTATGTGGAGGCGATGTCGTACGGCATGGCGCCGAACGGAGGCTGCGGTGTGGGCATCGACCGGCTGGCGATGGTCGTGCTCGGGAAGGACGCGATTCGCGACGTGATTCTCTTCCCGACGCTCCGCAGCCGCGACTAGCGCAGGCGTTCGGGCTTCGTAAGGGGTCGCGCCAGGCGCGCTTTACCCCAAAGGGGGTCGGCTACGATGGGCGAACCTCCGACTAGTTGACGGCGTTGCAGTAGGGAAAGGAGTCGAGAGACTTGTTCGAACGCTTCACCGAACGGGCTCGTCAGGTCGTCGTCCTCGCCCAGGACGAGGCGCGGGCGCTCAAGCACAACTACATCGGCACCGAGCACATCCTGCTGGGCCTGCTCCGGGAGGAGGAGGGTCTTGCGGCACGCGTGCTCGAGTCTCTCGACATCACGGTGGAGGAAGTGCGGGCGCAGGTTGCGCGCATCGTCGGCCAGGGCGACGAGGTCACGACCGGCCAGATCCCGTTCACGCCGCGCGCGAAGAAGGTGCTGGAGCTCGCGCTGCGCGAAGCGCTGTCCCTCGGCCACAACTACATCGGCACCGAGCACATCCTGCTCGGCCTCGTTCGCGAGAACGAGGGCGTTGCCGCTCGGATCCTGCTCGACTTCGACGCCGACGCGGAGAAGATCCGCAACGAGATCATCCGCATGCTTTCGGGCCCCGGTCGCCGCCAGGCGGGTGCGAGTGGCCCGGCAGGCGAGAAGTCGAAATCCTCGAAGCTGCTCGACCAGTTCGGCCGCAACTTCACGAAGCAGGCACAGGAGGGCAAGCTCGACCCGGTCGTCGGCCGCCAGACGGAGATCGAGCGGATCATGCAGATCCTCGCGCGCCGCCAGAAGAACAACCCGGTGCTGATCGGCGAGCCCGGCGTCGGCAAGACCGCCATCGTCGAGGGTCTCGCTCAGCGGATCTCCTCGAACCAGGTGCCCGAGATCCTCAAGGGCAAGCAGATCTACAGCCTCGATCTCGCCGCCCTCGTCGCCGGCTCGAAGTACCGCGGCGAGTTCGAGGAGCGGCTGAAGAAGGTCATGAAGGAGATCCAGCAGCGCGGCGACATCGTCCTGTTCATCGACGAGCTCCACAATCTCGTCGGCGCGGGCGCGGCCGAGGGCGCGATCGACGCGGCTTCGATCCTCAAGCCGGCCCTCGCACGTGGCGAGCTGCAGACGATCGGCGCCACGACGCTCGACGAGTACCGCAAGTACCTCGAGCGCGACGCCGCTCTCGAGCGCCGCTTCCAGCAGGTGCGCGTCGAGGAGCCGTCGGTGGACGACTCGGTGCAGATCCTGCGCGGCCTGCGCGACCGCTACGAGGCGCATCACCGCGTCACGATCACCGACGAGGCGCTCAAGGCGGCGGCTGAGCTCTCCGACCGCTACATCCAGGATCGCCACCTCCCCGACAAGGCGATCGACCTGATCGACGAGGCCGCCTCGCGGCTACGCATCAAGTCGATGTCGGCTCCGCCCCGCTACCGCGAGCTTGAGGACGAGATCGAGCGCGTCCGCAAGGAAAAGGAAGCCTCGATCGAGAATCAGGAGTTCGAGAAGGCCGCCTCCCTCCGCGACAAGGAGCGGAAGCTCACGCAGAAGAAGCGGGAGCTCGAGGAGCAGTGGCGCAGCTCCGAGAACCAGGAGGAGCAGCCCCAGGTCGGCGAGGAGGAGATTGCCGACATCGTCTCGATGTGGACGGGCATCCCGGTCTTCAAGCTGACCGAGGCCGAGTCCGCGCGCCTCGTCCGGATGGAGGAGGAGCTGCACAAGCGCGTGATCGGGCAGGAGGAGGCGATCGTCGCGGTCGCGAA
>DASSLB010000112.1:0-25128 GCA_035689945.1 Gaiellaceae bacterium
GGCGCCGACCCGGAGCTGGTCGCCGTCCGCGCCACCACAACGGACGGTCTCGGCTTCACCGGCCGCGGCGAGGGGCTCGCCGCGCAGGCAGTTGCGCTCCTCCTGAGATGAAGCTCGCACTCGTCACCCACGCCGAGCATCCGAAGCTGCGGGGGACGCTCCCGGACTTCTGGCCTGAGTTCATGGCGCACGACCCGGTCGTCCAAGGCTTCTGGCCGCAGCTCTACGACCAGTACCCAGACTTCCAGCTGTGGGTCGTCGACCGCGAGAACGGAGGGCGGCGTACGGTCGGCTATGCCTGCAGCGTGCCGGTCGCCTGGAATGGGACTCCGTCACCCCGCGGTATCGATTGGGCGTTGACCGACGGTGTCGAGGGCGTGCCGACGACGCTGTGCGCGATTGTCGCGGGGGTCGTACCGGACTACCGCGGATTCGGCATTGCGGAGACCATCCTGCGGCGGCTCGCCGCCATCGGTGCCGCTCACGGCCTCGACGCGCTCGTTGCGCCCGTGCGTCCGACCTGGAAGGAGCGCTATCCGCTCGTCGCGCTCGACCGGTACGCGGGCTGGCGACGCGGCGACGGGCTCCCCTTCGATCCGTGGCTACGCACGCACGAGCGGCTCGGCGGCGAGATTCTGGAGACAGCGCCGCGCTCGATGACGATCTCGGGCACCCGCGCGGAGTGGGAGGAATGGACGGGGATGGTGTTTCCCGAGGACGGCAACTACGTCGTACCGGGCGCACTCGTCCCGGTGCACTTCAAGAACGGCCGCGGCGTCTACGTCGAACCCAACGTCTGGGTCCGGCACGCGTTCTGAGGGCTAGCGGCGCTTGCGCTGCTTCTCGAGGCGGCGGCGCATCTGGCGGTTCGTTACCTCTAGCTCGGGGCCGCCCTGCTGTTCCTGCATCTCCAGCAGCGCCGCCCGCTCCTCACGCGTGAGTCGAGACATCACCTTCTGCGCCTGCTGGGGATTGGCGAGCTGCTTCGCGTGCGGCTCGACCTTCCGCAGGGCGCTCGCCAGCTCGGGGTTCGCGCGCTCCAACGAGGCCCGGTGCGCCTTCGTGAGCAGCCGTTTCAGCAGCGGCACCTTCATCAGGAACATGACCAGCGGTCGCAGGTAGCGACCGTTCTGGATGCGACCGAGCAGGCCGAGCCCGACCATGAGGAAGAGCAGCCCGAGCAGGATCCAGAGCGGGATCAGCAGGATCACGATCGACGTGGCGAGCATCGGCAGGATGGTACCCCGCTACTGCGGGAGGGACACGATCTCTCCGTCCATCCGGACGAGGCCGTCGCGGACGAGTGAGGCGACGGCTTCGTCGTCTTCGGGCTGCGAGCCGGCGACGACCTCGCGCAGAGCTGCCGCCCGTCGCTGACGGAACGAGCCCTCGAACCGTCCCTGGCGACGGATCGGCTCGAAACGGCTCCCCCGTGAAGGGCACCGAGCGGCAAGCGGGCACACCTCGCAACGAGGGATGCGAGCAAGGCAGACGGTCTTGCCGAGATCCATCAGCGCCTGGGCGGCTTCCGGGGAAAACGTGTGCCCCGTGCGCTCCGAGACGCGCGTCACGTTGACGTCCACGGGGAGGACCGGAGAGCCGAATGCAAAGCACGCGACTGCGTCCGCCGTATAACGGCCGACACCGGGCAGCTCCGTCAGGTCGTCAGGCCAGCCGTGGGCCGCTACCTGCTGTGCCGCACGGTGAAGCGCCAGTGCCCGCCGGTTGTAGCCGAGGCCCTGCCACTCGCGGATCGCGTCGGCGGCGGATGCTGCTGCTAGCGCTTCGATCGTCGGCCAGCGCGCGAGCCAGCGCTGCCAGCGCGGCACGACGCGCTCCATCTGCGTCTGCTGCGACATGACCTCGCTGACGAGGATCGCGTACGGGTCGCGCGTCCTTCGCCAGGGCAGGTCCCGCCCGTATTGGCTGAACCAGGCCGAGAGCAACTCCTCCACGGCGCGGAGCCTAGACGGGTCGCCGAAGCGCTTACCCGGCTCTCGCGGCCCGTTCGACAACTCCTGCGAGTTTCTGCTGAACCTTCGTCGCGATCGGCTGCAGCGTGGCGTTGCCCACGATCGAGAGCATCCGTTCTGCTTCGATCGCTGAGATGTGTGTCTCTCCGTCGCGCTCGTAGACGACGACGTTGCAGGGGAGCAGGGTTCCGAGATCGGGCTCGATCGAGAGCGCTTGGTGGGCCAGCGGCGGGTTGCAGGCGCCGAGGATGAGGTAGGGCTCCATCTCGGCCCCGAGCTTCTCGCGCAGCGTCGCTCGTACGTCGATCTCGGAGAGCACGCCAAAGCCCTCCTCTTTCAGTTCGGCGCGCACGCGCTCGACGGCCTCCGGGAACGGGATAGCGGTTGTCGCGGTCAGCGTGTAACTGGTTGTGGTGGACATTCGCACTCCTCTGCTAGGTAACGGCGGCGCGCTTTCTCCGCCTTCAGTCGGTGGGCGCGCGCCTCGGTTGGGACAGCTTCATGGCTCTCTAGGAATTCGAGGATGGTTGCCTCGCCGACAATCGGCGCCTCACCCGGCGCCACCAGGACGGGGATCGTGTCGGTGCCGGTGCGCTCGCGGAGCAGTGTGCGGTCGTCCTTGTCGACCGGCACCTGCCGAGTGATGTAGTCGATCCCCAGCTCCGTGAGCCGCTGCCGCACCCGGCGCGACGCCGGACACCATTCGGTCTGCCACAGCTCGTACATCAGGCGTGCCCGAAACGGATGTCGGGGAGGATTCGGTCGAGCCAGCGCGGCAGTGCCCAGGCGTAACGGCCGAAGACCCGCAGCAGGGTTGGGATGAGGACAAGCCGGACGAGGGCGGCGTCGAGCAGGACGGCGAGGCCGAGGATGACGCCCATCTCCTTCGGCGGCAGCGGTCCCGAGAGCGCGAAGGTGAAGAACACGGCGACCATTACCGCCGCCGCGGCGAAGATCACGCGCCCGGAGTGAGCGATACCGCCGACGGCTGCGTCTTTCGGGTCGTGGCTTCTATCCCAGTGCTCCTTCGCCGAGGAGAGCAGGAACACCGTGTAGTCCATCGAGATGGCGAAGATCATCGCGAAGAAGAAGACAGGAGCCCATGCGTCCATGAATCCCTGCGGCTCGAAGCCGAGGAGACCGGCCCCGTGACCGTTCTGGAAGATCAACCGACCGATGCCGAAGGCGGCGCCCACGGCGAGCAGGTTCGTGAGGACGCCGAGCGCGGCGATCAGCGGTGCTTGGAGGGCAAAGAGCAAGAGCAGGAAGCCGAGCGTGAGAACGACGCCGATCACGAGCGGTGTCCTTGCGGCTAGCGCCTTCTCCAAGTCGTGGTTCTCTGCCGCGGCGCCGCCGACGAGCGCACTCGCGGGCAGCGTGGCCCGGAGCCGGTCGATGGTGGTCCCGGTTGCGCCGCTCGAAGGATCCGTGGTCGGCGTCGCCTGGATGAGCGCGAGGCCGCTGCCGCCGAGTTGCGGCGGTGAGACCTGGGAGATGCCGGGATCGCGGCGGGCGACAGCCGCGATCTGCGCTGCCTGCGCGCGTGGGGCAACGATTTGGAGCGCTCCGGGCGCGCCTGGACCGAACGCTTGCTGCACCTGCGTGTAGCCGACGCGCGAGCCTTCGTTTGTCGGAACGACCTTGATCGACGGCATCCCGGTCTTCAGCCCGAAGACCGGAAGCGCGAGCAGCACGAGGATGAGCGTTGCCGCCGGGCCGAAGATGTGTGGGTGGCGCCAGAGGCGTTCGCCCCAGCGGGCGAAGCGCGGCGAGCGGTGTTCCCCGGAGTGCACCCAGCGGAGGGAGAGTGAGTCGACCTTGGGGCCGAGCTTCGCGAGCACCGCCGGGAGCAGAGTCATCGTCGCGGCGAGGACGAAGGCGACGCTGAGCATGATCCCGAGCGCCATCGAGCGGAAGGCCGGGCTCGGCACGAGCATGACTGCCGACAATGAGACGAAGACGGTCAGTCCGGAGAAGAGAACGGCCTTCCCGGCGGTGTCCATGGTGATCGCGACGGCGTCGCGCGCCGATTGCTTGGAGCCGAAGTAGGAGCCTCGGAAGCGGTGGACGACGAAGAGTGCGTAGTCGATCCCAAGTGCGAGCGCGAACATGAGCGCGAAGTTCATGGCCCAGATCGAGATCTCGAAGCCATGAGTGAGCAGCGCGAGCAGCCCGGCAGAGGCGAGCAGGCCGAGCATCGTGAGGAGCAGGGGCAGCCCGGCAGCGACAAGCGAGCCGAATGCGAGCACGAGGATCGCCAGTGTCACCGGCCACGAGTACAGCTCGGACCTCATCATCGCCTTGCGGTTTGCGGTGTTGAAGTCCGACCACATCCCGGAGGCGCCGCTGAGGCTGACCGAGACTGCGCCCGTCGAGAGCCTGTGCAGCTTCTTCTTGAGCGAATCGGCCGCTGCGACCATCGCCGTCGGATCGCGCCTCGCCCCGCCAACGACAAGCGCCGTGTGGCCGTCGCGCGAGATGGAGGAGCCCGGGCGAGGCGGCACGACGGTCGAGACGCGCGGATCCGAGCGGAGAATCGCTTCCGTCTTCGCGACCGCTGAGCGGAAGAGGGGATCGGTCGTCCGCAGCGTCGACGAATGAATGACGACGAGTGGCGCAGAGCTCGAGAGCCCGCCGAAGTTCTGCTGTATCAGCCCGCGTGCCTGCACCGACTGCGAGCCGTTCGCCTGCCAGCCGGCACCCGAGAGCGCCGTTTCGACCTTCGGCGCGAAGACAGCAAGTGCCAGCGCGATCACAGCCCAGAGGAGCGCGACGAGCCGGAAGTGATCCGCCGCCCAGCTGCCCAGCCGTCCAATCGGGCCGACAGCCTCCGGATGCTCAACAGATGCGGAAACGACAGGCGCTTCAGCTACAGCCACGCAGAACTCCTTCGGTTGGCGTCCATGCGATCGACATCATACACTACTCTACAACTATACAGTGTGCTATCGTAGCGAAGGAGATGCTGATTCCACATCCACTTCCCTCGGATCTCGCGGAGCTGATCGCTCGTCGCTTCCACGTCTTGAGTGATCCGTTGCGCGTGCGAATCCTCGATCTGCTTCGCGACGGCGAGCTGAGCGTCACGGCAATCGCCGAGCAGCTTGGAGCCGGACAGCAGAACGTGTCGAAGCACCTGAACGTCCTCACCGACGCGGCGATGCTCCAACGCCGCAAGGAGGGGACGCACGTCTTCTACGCGATCGCCGATGAGGGTGTCTTCGCCCTCTGCGAACAAGTCTGCGGCTCGCTACAAGCGCAGCTCGCAACGCTCGCCGCCCTGGTCGGCGCCGCGGAATAGGCGCCGAATCCCCAACCAACGCCCAACCGAAAGGAACAACACAGAGATGGACGTCAGCACAGAGAACTTCGAGACGGAGGTCATCGAGCGCTCGCACGAGGTGCCGGTCGTGGTCGACTTCTGGGCCGTTTGGTGCGGCCCGTGTCGTGCGCTCGGTCCTACGATCGAGTCGGAGGTCGAGAAGCGTGACAGCAAGGTCGTCCTCGCCAAGATCGACGTCGACGCCGAGCAGACGCTCGCCGTGCGCTACGGGATCCAAAGCATCCCGACAGTCGCGGTCTTCCGCGACGGTGAGCCGGTCACCGGGTTCGTCGGCGCCCACCCGGCGAGCGCGATCGGCAGCTTCCTCGACGAGGTGATCGAGAAGCACGGCGCGGCCGTGGAGGTCGTATGAGCCTTACCGCAACATCACGTTCCATCCCCGGAACCCTGCGACAGGAGGTCGTCATCGACGGAAAGCACCGCCTCATCACCGATGAGCCGGTCGACGTCGGCGGCGAAGGCAGCGCTCCCGCACCGCACGAGCTGCTCCCGGCCGCCCTCGCGTCATGTGTGTCGACGACGCTCGTCATGTACGCACGCCGCAAGGACTGGGAGCTCGGCGAGGTCCGCGTCGACGTCAGCTACGACCACCGCGCAACACCACGGCGCGCGGACATCACGATCCGCTTCGGCGCCGACCTCAGCGCTCAGCAACTCGAACTCCTGGAGAAGGTCGCGGCCGCCTGCCCGGTGCGCCGCTCGATCGAAACAGAGTTCGAGGTCAACGAGCAGATCGTCCCGGCCGTGACCGACCTCGCCGTGTCTGCGTGGTAGCTCCTGCGACCGCGCGACTGTAGCGTGTCGGGTCACCCGCCACCGCAGGCATCATCCGGCGGATGCGCCGCCTTCTCGTCGTCGCCGGCGTCCTGATCCTGCTCGCCGGCATCGCGACGGCGTACTACGGGTCGAAGCACCGCTTCGGGGGAAGCATCAGAGGGACGTCGACGGAATTCGACCCGACCCAGATCGTCGCGGCACCGCCCCCGGGCCCGCTCGTCTCGCCGATGTTCGGGGGAGAGCCGCAGCATCTTCACGTCGGCACCGGCCACGTGCGGCCGCCGTTCCGGCGCGACTGGGTCTCGGGTGGGACGTCGCTAGTCGAGTTCCCAGCTGCGGTCGCATTTCACTACCTCTACTACGCCAGCCTGAACGGGAACCTGATCGCCGTGTCGACGCGGAACGGCCGCCGGCTGTGGACCGTGCATGTTGGTCGGTGTGAGGCGTCTTCACCGGCCGTCGACCGGCTCGGGCGCGGCTCCGTCTACGAGACGTTCTTGAACCGGCACCCGTGCGGCACGGACGCCGCAAAGAGGGGCGACGGTGAGCTTCGCGTCGTCGCGGCAGGCCCCTCGCACCAGCTTCGCTGGCGAAAGCATCTCGGAGCCAGCGAGACTTCGCCGCTCATCGTCGAGAATCGCGTCTACGTCGGCGACGCGGAGGGAAACGTCTACTGCCTCCGCACCGTCGACGGGAAGACCGTCTGGATGTTCCACGCCGACGGAGCCGTGAAGGGCGCGCTCGCCTTCGACCGCGGCAAGATCTTCTTCGGAGCCTACGACGGCCGCCTCTACGCGCTCCGGGCGAGTGACGGGAAGCAGATCTGGCGAGCCGAGTCCGCGCGCGACTGGTTCGGCCGGCACGGCAACTTCTATTCGACCGCGTCGATCGCCTACTCCCGTGTCTATCTCGGCTCCACCGACGGGCACGTCTACTCGTTCGGCGAGCAGAGCGGGACCCTGCGCTGGTCGTACCGCACCGGAGGGTTCGTTTACGGCTCGCCCGCGGTTTGGCGCAACCGTGTCTTCGTCGGCTCGTACGACAGCACCTTCTACGCCCTCGACGCGGCGACGGGTGCGCTGCTGTGGAAGTTCCACGCAAACGGCCCGATCTCGGGCTCGGCGACCGTCGTCGACGGCATCGTCTACTTCGCCACGCTCCATCGGCGAACGTACGGCCTCGACGCGCGCACCGGGAAGCAGATCTGGACGTTCCCCGACGGTGCGTTTACGCCAGTCGTCACCGACGGAGAGCGCCTCTACGTCATCGGCTGGGGGAAGGTGTACGCGTTCAGTCCCCGAATCAGGTTGCAGAGCTCGAGTTCGGGGTCATAGAGAGCCATGGCTGAAGAGATGATCGACCTAGACCTGGACGGGAAGGTTGTTCCAGTGCCGCGCGAGCTCGTGAGCGGGCTCGCTGCCGCGGCTGCTGCGCGCGCCGGTGTGTCCGCGCGCCACCGCGACCTCTCGCTTCTCCTCGGGCGTGCGCTCGAGTCGGGCGGCGCCGCGAGCCTCGATCAGGACGACGTCCGCGCGCTCTGCGCCGTGATCGAAGAGGAGCACGATGGCAACTTCGGTCTCGCCGGCGCCGCGCTGTTGCGCGAGGCTGCCGCCTAGCGCTTACGCAGCAGCACCGCTCCCGTGGCGGCGCCGACTCCCGCTGCGAGCGATCCGGCGAGCCGGCGATGCTTCGTGAGGCTCGTCTGCAAGCTGTGGGAATGCGCCTTGTCGTCGAACGGACCGTGTGCGCCACGATCTTCATCCGCGTCGACCGGCTCGTAGAGATTGTCGTGGCTCGGGCCTCCGTTCAGCGGCTGCTTCGTCATCTGTGACCCGTAGCCGGTCTTCCCGAGGTACCAGTCGAGGAACCACGGCGCGATGCGCTCGCCCAGGATGTTGAGCACGGTGGGCCAGCCGACATAGATCTGGCGCCGGCGGTGGTACGCCGCCCAATGGATTGCGTCCGCCGCGATCTCCGGCTGGTAGATCGGTGGCACCGGCTGCGTCTGCTTCGACAGCTTCGTCCGGCCCCACGTGAACTGGGTCGTGTTGAAGCCGGCGAGGTGAACCATCGTGAGGTGGATGTCCCAGCCGTGGTGGCGAATCTCCGTCAGAACGGACTCCGTGAAGCCCTTGCACGCGTGCTTGGCTCCGCAGTACGGCGCCTGCAGCGGGATCCCGCGGAAGGCGAGCGCCGAGCCGACCTGGACGATCGTGCCGCGGTTCCGCTCGGCCATTCGCCGCAGCGCTGCGCGCGTCCCCCAGACCATCCCGTGGTACGTGACCTCGGTCGCGCGCCGGTATTCGTCGGGCTCGACGTCGAGGAACTCCGCGTAGATCGTCGCCATCGCATCGTTGATCCAGACGTCGATCGGCCCGAGCTGCTCCTCCGTCGCCGCCGCCGCGGCCTCGACCTGGTCGGCGTCGGCGACATCGGTGGGGAGGACGAGCGCGCGACCGCCGTGCTCCTCGACCTCGCGCGCCGCCGCCTCGAGCCCGCCGCGGCCACGGGCGACCAGCGCGATCTTTGCGCCGTCCTTGGCGAAGCGGCGCGCAGTCGCGCGCCCGACTCCGCCGGAGGCGCCCGTGATGACGACGACGTCGGCCATCGCTTCTCGATCTTCCGGCCTGCCGGAGACGCCAAACCTCTAGCGATCCAGAATCTCGACTGTGTCGCCGTCCTGCAGCTCGTGGTGCGGGCCGACGCGCTGCCCTTCGAAGCGGGCGGACGGACCCCAGACGCGGGCGCCGGTGCATCGCTCCCCCAGCGCGTGATGTATCGAGTCCGCGACGTCGATGACGGTCACCGGCGGCTCCAGGGCGATCGGGTCACCGTCGTCGCGGAGGTAGACGCGCAACCGGCCGGTGAGCGCCCAGAGCTCTTCGCGCAGCCGATCGAGACTCGCGTCGTCGAGAACCGACACCGGCACGACCGGTAGCTCCCGATGTTCGGGCGGCGGCGCCTCGTCGCATTTGGTCGCGGCCAGGAGCCCCGGCAGTTCGATCCCGGCCGCGGCGACCTCCTCGCGGATCGTCTGGAGCTCGTCGATGGGCCGGTCGCACGCGTGACACCAGACGATCGCGTCCGCGTTGCGGAGGACGCCGAGGACGGAGCGGCCGCCGCCCCGATCCTCCGCGGCTCCCTCGATCAGCCCGGGAATCTCCACGAGCTGGACGAGGACGCCGCCGAGACGCGTGGTCGCCGCGACCGGGCGCGTCGTGGTGAACGCGTAGTCGCCGGTGCGGATCTGGATCGCCGACAGTGCCTGCAGAAGCGAGGACTTCCCCGCGTTCGGCGGCCCGACGAGCGCGATCTGCGCGGCTCCTTCACGACGCACAGCGATCGAATCGCGGTGCACGACCCGCTTCCGCGTACGTGTCGCTTCGAGCTCTCCTTCGACCCACTTCCGCAGGTCGGCGTAGGGGCCGTTGCGGTAACCCGGCAGCTCGGAGAGGATCGAGCGGAGCTCACGAACGCGCTCCGCGCCTTCCTTGCCTATGAGGCGGCGCTTGATTACTTGCCGCTGGGTGCGATGTGGCATCGGCATCGCGACGTACACCTCCGTTGTGTCGGGGCGGGATCGCGTCGCGTCCCGCCGCTTCCCTAGGACGCTGTGCTGGGAAGCGGCAGATCAGCCGTTTTGGCGGAGAACCGTTGCGCGCCAGGACTCCATCGCGGGGCTGAGCTTACTCATACACTCGCCGGATGGCCAGAGTCCGCTTCGCGCCGAGCCCGACGGGCTCGCTCCACCTCGGCAACGCGCTGAGCGCGGTCGCGAACCGGCGGCTGGGCGAATGGATGTTGCTGCGGATCGACGACACCGACCCGGCGCGGAACGTCGAAGGCGGGGAGGAGGCGATCCTGCAGGATCTCGAATGGCTCGGGATCGTCTGGGACGAAGGGCCGGTGCGGCAGAGCGAGCGCGCCGACCGGCACCGCGAAGTTGGAGCGCCGCTCGGCGACCGGTTCGACGGCGTCACGCTGCTGCGCGAGAACGGCTCGCCGACGTACCAGCTCGCCTCGGTCGTCGACGACATCGACTTCGGCATCACGCACATCGTGCGCGGCAACGACCACCGTCCGAACGAGGCGCTGCACCGGCGTCTGTTCGAGGCTCTGGGCGCAACACCGCCGGAGTTCATCCACCACGGTCTGATCCTGGGCGAGGACGGGCGCAAGCTTGCGAAGCGAGCGCCGGGCGCCACGGTGGCTTCGCTGCGGGAGGCGGGCATCCCGGCCGAGGCGGCTCGCGCCTATCTCGACGAGCTGGGGGTGCCGCGCCACGACGTCCACCTCGACCTCGCTCGCGTGCGGCGCCTGTCGATCGAAGCGCTTGCGGCTCTCAGCGACGAGGAGCTTGCGGCGCGTGTCGGCGTGCCGGTCTCGGTTGCGCCCGTGCTGCGCGGCGCGCGGGATCTCGAGGAGGCTCGCGCCTACGCGAAGCTCGTGCTCGAGCCGGCCGAGGCGAAGGTCGACTCGCCGGAGACGCTCGCGCGCTTCCAGGAGCTCGTGGAAGCGGGAGTGGAGCCGAAGGCGATCCTGCGCGAGCTCAAGGCGGTCGGCGGCAACCTCAAGGCCGTGCGCATGGCACTAACGGGACACGAGCGCGGCCCGGAGCTTGCAGCGGTCATCGCGGCGCTGCCGCGCGACGAGCTCTTGCGACGCACCGCACTAGGGTAGGAACGATGCGCCTCTACAACACGCTCAGCCGTCAGGTCGAGGAGCTACCGCCGCCGCCAGGTCCCATCCGGATGTACTTCTGCGGGCCGACGGTCTACCAGCGCGCCCACATCGGGAACGCGCGTCCGTTCGTGGTCGGGATGTGGTTGCGCTCGTGGCTCCGCGTGCGCGGCTACGACGTGACGCTGGTTCACAACATCACGGATGTCAACGACAAGATCTACGACGCCGCTCCGGGGAAAAGCGCAGAGCTCGCCTCCCGCGCAACCGACTGGTACCTCGAGGACACGGCGGACCTCGGCCTCGGAATGCCCGACCTCCTGCCGAAGGCGACCGAGAGCATCCCTTCGATCGTTCGATTCATTGAGGCGCTTGTCTCGGGCGGACATGCATACGCGGTCGAAGGGGATGTGTACTTCCGCGTCGCCGGCGACCCCGGCTACGGGCGGCTCTCGCGCCAGCGACCGGATCAGGTCGAGGAGCAGGAGCCTAATCCGCTGAAGGAGGATCCGCGCGATTTCGCGCTCTGGAAGGCGAACAAGCCGGGCGAGGACACATCGTGGGACTCGCCCTGGGGGCGAGGCAGACCGGGGTGGCACATCGAGTGTTCGGCGATGGCCGAGGACGCGTTCGGCCCGGTGTTCGAGATCCACGGCGGAGGTCTCGACCTTGTCTTTCCGCATCACGAGAACGAGCTCGCCCAATCCCTTGCACTCGGGCACGCGTTCGCGCGCATCTGGACGCACAACGGGATGCTCGGTGGCATGGACGGAGAGAAGATGTCGAAGTCGCTGGGCAACGACGTCTCGCTCCGCAACGTCCTCGATACCTGGAGCCGCGAGGTCGTGCTGCTCTTCTTCTTCGGCGCCCACTGGCGGAAGCCGGTCGAGTTCGGCGATGACGTGCTCGAGCAGGCGGAGGCACAGCTGGAGGGTTTCCGCAACATCTTCCGCTCACCGAGCGAGCCGATCGGTGATTGGGCGGACCTCGAGACGGCGCTCGACGACGACTTCAACACGCCGGAAGCGCTCGCCGTCCTGCATGGCTGGCGCGACCACGAGTTGTTGCGCCGGGCGTTCGCGATCTTCGGTCTCGAATCGGTCACGGAGCTCGAGGACGCTCCGGCGGAGCTCGCCGAGCTCGCGGCGCAGCGGCGCGAGGCGCGCGACGCGAAGGACTTCGCGGAGGCGGACCGCCTGCGGGACGAGATCGCTGCGGCCGGCTGGGAAGTGCGCGACGTCGCCGGTCCTCCGGGTTATCAGCTCGTCCGTCGTCCGTGACTCGCGACCTGGTCTACGGACGCCGTCCGGTGCGGGAGGCTCTGCGTGGGCCGCGCGAGGTGCTCGAGCTGTGGGCCAGCGAGCGAGCAGTGTCGGGCGAGCCGTGGCTGCGGGACGTCGAGCGACCGCGGGTACAGACGAAGCTCGAGCGAGACCTGTCGGAGGCCGCAGGCACCCGCGACCACCAGGGAGTCGTTGCGTGGTGCGGGCCGTTCCACTACGCAGATGCCTTCGAGCTCGCCTCCGGCCCGGCTCCACTCCTCGCGTGCCTCGACCAGGTCAGTGACCCACGGAACCTCGGCGCCGTCATCCGGAGCGCGGAAGGCGCCGGCGCGACCGGCGTCGTGGTGCCGGCGCACGGCTCGGCGCGGGTGACCGCCGCCGTTTGCCGCGCCTCGGCAGGCGCTGTCGAGCACCTGCCTGTCGCCGTGGTGCCGAACCTCGCCCGCTATCTCGCTGAGATCAAGAGCGGCGACCTGTGGGTTGCGGGTGCCGCCGCGGAAACGGGGACGCCGATGTGGAAGACCGATCTTTCCGGCGGAATCGCGTTCGTCTTCGGCGCCGAAGGCAAGGGACTCCGGCCGCTCGTGCGCCGGACGTGCGATCTCGAGGTCTCGATCCCGCAGCTCGGGTGCGTGGAGTCGCTCAACGTCAGTGTCGCCGCTGCGGTCCTCCTCTACGAAGCGCGCAGACAGCGCGATGCCTGAACCGACCCTCTATCTCTTCGACGGCTTCAACCTCTTGCACGCCGGCGGCTTCGGCTCGCCCGAGGAGCTGCGAGACCTGCTCGCCAGCTGGGTCGCGGCGCAGGGCGCTCGCGGAGTGCTCGTGTTCGACGGCCAGGGCACGAACGAGCGGCACGGCCCGCTCGAGGTGCGGTGGGCGAAGGACGCGGACGCGCTGCTCGAACGGCTCGCGGCCGAGCATCGCAGCAGGGGAGAGGTCGCAATGGTGTCCTCCGACGCGGCGGTTCGCAGCACGGCCGGCGTCGAGGTGAGGAAGATCGCCTCCCAGACGTTCCTCGGCGAGCTTTCTCGGCCGAGCCAACCGCCATCCCTACGAGGCGACCTCCGGGATCGTCTCGATCCCGAGACGCTCGCCCGTCTCGAGCGGTTACGTCGCGGCGAACGCTAGAACGCTTTAGCGTCCTGGGTCCAGGACAAGCTGGGTCCATAGCAATTGGACTTGTAAAACTTTGGACCGCTTGCTATCTTCGCCTCGACCACAGGGTGAGACTTCTGCCCACGAGACGCCGGGAGGCGCCATGGCTGCGCGCGCAGCGACAGCACGCTCACCGCAGAAAGTTCAACGAGAGCTAGAGGATCTACAGCTCGTCCTCAAAGCCCGGAACGGCGACGGCGTCGCCATGGACGCCCTCATCCGCCGCTACACGGGCTTCGTACGCCTCAAGGCGAGCTCGTACTTCCTGGCGGGCGGAGACAACGACGACCTCCTGCAGGAGGGACTGATCGGCCTCTACAAGGCGGTCCGGGACTTCCGAACCGACAAGGAGACGTCATTCCGCAGCTTCGCCGAGCTCTGCGTCACCCGGCAGATCATCACCGCGATCAAGACGGCGACGAGGTTCAAGCACGCACCGCTGAACACGTACGTCTCGTTCAGTCACACGCCGGCCGGGCAGGACGGCGAGGGAGAGTGCACGCTCGGCGACGCCTTGCCGGGCCCCGCGGTGCACGAGCCGCCGCTCGTCGTGATCTCGACCGAGGAGTTGCAGAGCCTCGTTTTCAGTCTCGGCAGCGGCCTTTCGCCGCTCGAAGCCGATGCGCTCCGGCTCTATCTCGAGGGCTCGTCCTACGAGGACATGGCCGAACGGCTCGGCTGCGACACGAAGACGATCGACAACGCGCTGCAGCGCGTCAAGCGAAAGATTCTCTCGCACCAGAAGGGGCGCGAAGTCCTGCAGTAGCGCGCGCTACGCTGGTCGCCGCGCCGGAGTAGCTCAGCTGGTAGAGCACCTGATTTGTAATCAGGCGGCCGTCGGTTCGAGTCCGACCTCCGGCTCTCTCTTCGTTGTCGTCTCGGCTCTAAGCTCGCTTCCGGCTCAGTAGCGCCGCCAGCGCCCGCGGCAGCTCGTCGGACAGACGCGCCTTGCGCACGTAGTCGTCGGCGCCCGCTTGCCGGATCTCCAGCACACGTTCTTCGTAGTCGTGACCGCTCACGGCCACGATGGGTAGCGCCGGTGTTGCAGCCCGCAACAGCCTCGTCGCCTCGACGCCGTCTAGGACGGGCATCTCGATGTCCATCACCACCGCGTCGGGAGCGACCCGCTTTGCGAGGTCGACGGCATCGTGCCCGTTCCGCGCCCGGCCGGCGACGGTGAAGCGCCCGTCTTGCTCGAGCAACAGCTCTATGGCGTCGAGGAACGACTCGTCGTCCTCTGCGACGAGGATCCGGAACGGAATTGCCACCTCCGGTGGGTCTGGTTCCCGCCCGCGAGGAGGTTGAATCGCCCCGGTCAGTCGAGCGCCTGCTGGAGGTCGGCCCAGAGGACCTCCGGATCCTCGAGGCCGACGCTGAGGCGCAACAGCCCGGGCGGGACGCGCTCGCCCTCCCAACGGCGCCGGCTCTCGATCAGGCTCGTGACGCCGCCGAGGGACGTCGCATTGACGATCACCCTGGTCGCGGTCTCTACCTTCCGCGCCCTCTCGGCGTCGGCGACGTCGAACGAGAGGAGGCCGCCGAGACCGGGATAGCGGACGGTCTCCACCGTCGGGTGTCCCCGCAGCCGTTCGGCGAGCAGGGCGGCCGTCTCGGTCTGTCGGCGTACGCGAAGCTCGAGCGTCCGCAAACCGCGCAGCAGGAGCCATGCGGGGTCGGGCGCGGCGACGATGCCGGTGCGGCTACGGAAAGTGCGGAGCTGCTCCGCGGCTGCCTCGTCGCGGCAGACGACCGCGCCCAGGAGCGTGTCATCGTGGCCGGCGAGGTACTTCGTCGCGCTGTGGAGGACGAAATCGGCGCCGTGCTCGAGCGGACGCAGGTGGATGGGCGTCGCGACCGTCGCGTCGACGACGACCGGAGCCGGGTATGCGGCTGCCGTCTCGAGATTCGGCATGGTGAGGTACGGGTTCGCGGGCGCCTCGAGCCAGACGAGCTGGACGCCGGCGGGGGGCGGTCGTGTTTGGTCGAACTCCACCACCTGGAGGCCCCACGGCGCGAGCGCCGCGAAGGTCAGGCCGGTGCCGTAGTAGCAACCCTCGGCGAGGGCGATCGTGTCGCCTGGGCGAAGCAGCGACAGGACAAGCGCCGTCGTCGCGCCCGCGCCGGAAGGGAAGAGGAGAGCGGTGCCGCCGTCAAGCTCGCCGAGCGCAGCCTCGGCGGCCGCGACCGTGGGGCTGCCAAAGCGCTGGTACGAGAACTCGCCCTGTTCCCCGCGCTCGTCGTACGGCCAGATCGTCGACCGGTCCAGAGGCTCCATCGGATCGAGCCTATACGGGCTCCGGCCGCAGCTCGTCGAGCCGACCCATCCGTGCGAGTGAGGGGAAGAGCCGGCCCCACGATGCAGCGACTCCGATCATCACCGCTCCGCCGGCGACGACGGCAGGGACTGTCCCGATCAGCCGCGCAACCGCTCCCGACTCGAACGCTCCGAGCTCGTTCGACGCGCTGATGAAGACCCACTCCACGGCGCCCACGCGACCCTGCAGCTCCGGCGGCGTCACGAGCAAGACGGCCGTTGCACGGATGTTCATGCTGATCATGTCGACGAAGCCGCTGACCGCCAGAGCGGCGAGAGAGAGCGGCAGAGAGCGCGAGAGCCCGAACACGATCATCATCGCGCCGAATGCACCGACGACGGCGAGCAGCGTGGGGCCCGCTCGGTAGTGCAGCGGCTTGCGTGTGAGGAGTAGCCCCGCGGCGAGCGCGCCGACCGAAGGCGCAGTTCGCAGCGCTCCCAGCCCAACTGGGCCGACGTCGAGGATCGTGCGTGCGAAGACGGGCGCCAGCGCAATCGAGTCTCCGAGCAGCACCGCCACCAGGTCGAGCGAGATCGCGCCGAGCAGCATTCGCGTCCGCACGATGAAGCCGATCCCGGCGGAGAGGTTCCGCCAGTTCAGCTCCGTCGCCGGTGCAACGGCGACGCGCGACGTGACGCCGAGGATCGTGACGCAGGCGACGAGGAAGAGCGAGGCGGCCGTGATGTACACGGCGACCGGTTCGACCGCGAAGATCACGCCGCCGAGCGCGGGGCCGACGACGATCCCCGCCTGGTTCGCGACGCTGCGGAGCGCGACCGCACCCGGTAGAAGCTCCGGCGGAACGATTTCCGGCGTGAGCGCGCGGCCGGCCGGATTGGTCACTGCCGATGCGATCCCGGCCGCGACCGCGATGGCGAGAAACGGCCACAGCTTGTGCGCGCCGGAGAGCGTGATCACGACGAGCACGGCGGCGATCGCGACCTGAACGGCCAGCCCTGCCGCGACGACCATCCTGCGCTCCATCCGGTCCGCGAGCTGGCCGGCCGGCAGAGCGAGAATCGGCAACGGCACGAACTCGGCGAGCCCGACGAAACCAAGGTCGAGCGGGTTGCGGTGGATGGCGTAGACCTGCCAGCCGATCGCGACCACGAGCATCTGCAGCGCGAGACCGTTCGCCAGCGACGAGATCCAGAGCAGCCCGAAGTCGCGGAACCGCAGTGCCGGGGGCAGCCGATGCCTCACGGGCGCGAACGTTAGGCTCCGCGGCGGTGGCCGAGACACACGAAACGACTGCGGGCAAGCTCGAGTGGATGCAGGAGCTGCGCGAGCAGGCGCGCCATGCGGGCAGCGAGAAGTCGGTCGCGCGGCACCGGGAGGAGGGAAAGCTCCTCGCACGCGAGCGCGCCGTGAAGCTTTGCGACCCGGGCTCGTTCGTCGAGCTCGACCGCTACGTCCGCCATCGCGAGTCGAACTTCGGGATGATGAAGCGTCGCCCCTACGGCGATGCGGTCGTCACCGGCTACGGGACGATCTTCGGGCGCAGGGTCTTCATCTTCTCGCAGGACTTCACGGTCTTTGGCGGCTCGTTGAGCGAGGTCTTTGCCGAGAAGATCTGCAAGGTCATGGATCTGGCCGTGAAGTACGGCTGTCCGGTGATCGGGATCAACGACTCCGGTGGCGCACGGATCCAGGAGGGGGTGGTCTCGCTTGCCGGCTATGCGGAGATCTTCTGGCGCAACGTGCAGGCGTCGGGCGTGATCCCGCAAATCTCCGTCGTGATGGGTCCCTGCGCGGGGGGCGCCGTCTACTCGCCGGCCATGACCGACTTCATCTTCATGGTCGAGGGCTCGTCGTACATGTTCATCACAGGTCCCGACGTCGTGAAGACGGTGACGGGCGAGGAGGTGACGTTCGAGGAGCTCGGCGGCGCGACGACCCATGCGACGAAGTCGGGCGTCGCCCAGTTCACGGCCCCCGACGAGGTGGCGTGTCTCGAGGATGCGCGTTACCTGCTGTCGTTCCTACCGCAGAACAACGCCGAGCGACCGGCCTGGAATGCCCCGCAGGATCCCGTCGACCGCGAGGATCCGGAGCTGGACACGCTGATCCCCGACCACCCGACTCACGCGTACGACATGGGCGACGTCATCAGGCGGGTCGTCGACGACGGTGAGTTCCTCGAGGTCAGCGAGCACTGGGCCGAGAACATCGTCTGCGGCTTTGCGCGCCTCGGGGGGCACTCTGTCGGCGTGGTCGGCAACCAGCCGCGCTCGCTCGCGGGCGTCCTCGACATCGACGCCTCGAACAAGGCGGCCCGCTTCGTCCGTACGTGCGACGCGTTCAATGTGCCGCTCCTCACCTTCGTCGACGTGCCGGGCTTCCTGCCCGGGACTGCGCAGGAGTGGGGTGGAATCATCCGCCACGGCGCAAAGCTCCTCTACGCCTACTGCGAGGCGACCGTGCCGAAGCTGACGGTGATCACGCGCAAGGCGTACGGCGGCGCGTACGACGTCATGAGCTCGAAGCACGTGCGGGCGGACTTCAACTTCGCCTGGCCAACTGCAGAGGTCGCGGTGATGGGGCCGGAGGGAGCGGTCAACATCGTCTTTCGCCACGAGCTCGAGGGCGACGGCGACCCGGAAGCCCGTCGGCAGGAGTTGATCGCGGATTACAAGGAGAAGTTCGCGAACCCGTACAGCGCGGCCGAGCGCGGCTACGTCGACGACGTGATCGAGCCGAGGCGCACGCGGCCGATTCTCATCGACGCGTTGGAGACCGCGCTGACGAAGGCCGAGCCGCGACCGCGCCGCAAGCACGGCAACATCCCGCTCTAGACCACGCGCGTCAGCGGCTGATCCTCGGGCAGCGGCTCGCTAGACGGCGACGAGGTCGTCGCGTGTGGGACGAAGCTCGTCGGCAAGAGCCTTGACAACCACGGGATCGAACTGCGTCCCGGAGCAGCGCTCGAGCTCGGCGAGCGCGTCTCGTTCGGGGATCGCACGCCGATAGGCACGATCGGACGTCATCGCGTCGAAGGCGTCGGCGACGAAGATGATGCGGGCCCCGAGCGGGATCTGGTCGCCCGAGAGCTTGTTCGGATAGCCGGCGCCGTCCCAGCGCTCGTGGTGGTGGAGCACCCACTCCGCGACCGGCTGGACGCCGAGGCTCTCGAGCATCCGGAAGCCGACCTGCGGGTGGCGCTCGAGCATGAGCCGCTCTGCGTCGCTGAGCGTGCTCGCCTTGCGGAGAACCTCCTCCGGGATCGCGAGTTTGCCGAGATCGTGGAGGTTGCCGGCGAGCCGCGTCAGCTCGATCGCAGGCTCATCGGCACCGAGTCGGCGTGCGATCCGCGCCGAGTAGTCCCCCACACGCTGCGAGTGGCTGCCGGTGTACGCGTCGCGCTCGTCGACGGCCTTTGCGAGGCTCTCCGCCGCCCTGTACTGCGCTGCACGATCGGGGGTGTCTGCGACCTGCTCGAAGTTGGAGCGGAGGATCGACTCGGCCGTGTAGGCACGCACCCGGTTCTTTCCGTCCTTCTTCGCCCAGTAGAGCGCGCTGTCGGCGAGCCGGATCAGCTCGTCCCGGCCGGTTCCATCCGTCGGATAGGTCGCGACTCCGGCGCTGACGCTCACGGAGCCGACTCCCTCCACACGCAGCGCGGCGACGCGCTCGACGATCGAGCGGGCCACCGCCGTCGCCAGCCGCTCGTCGTGGCCGGGCAGGAGCACGGCAAACTCGTCTCCGCCCAGCCGGAACGACTCGCCGCCCTGACGCAGGCGGGATGCGACCTGGCCGAGCACGAGATCGCCGACCGGATGCCCGAAGCGGTCGTTCACACTCTTCAGATCGTCGAAGTCGACGAGGCAGAGTGCGAGCGAGGAGCCCGCCCCTTCGGCCGCAACGAGCTCCCGCTGCAGCCGCTCGTGGAAGCTGCGGTGGTTTCCGAGGCCGGTGAGCGGGTCGGTCAGGGCCAGCCGCATCGCCCGAATCGCCTTGTGCGTGGATCGCTGATAGAGCGCGATCGCAAGCAGTGGCCCGACGAGCGCAATCGAGAGTGCAGGCTGGCGCTGCCAGAGAACGATCAGCGTCAGTGCCGCGGAAGCCATGAACGCGAAGGGGGCCGTCGTCTGGGTGATGTTCTCCCAGGCGATCGTGAAGAACGAGCGGTCCGAATCAGCCGAGAGAACCGCGCTGATCAGCACGAGATTGACGATCCAGTAGTAGATGAAGCCGCAGAGCAAGACCTGCGCGACGAGGATCCCGACCGAGTTGCCGTCGACGTGCTCCACCGTCAAGCCCGCCGCGAGCGCCGAGAGCGCGAACATCGAGCCGTTGTAGGCGACGCGCAACGGCGGGCGGCGCTGGAGGAGATGCGTGAACGCCGGCCCACCCGCTACGACCAGCACGCCGGCGGGCCAGCCGAGCAGGATGATCGAGGAGATGGAGAAGACGAAGCCGAGGGTGACGCCGCCCGCGCCCATTCCCTCGACGGGCACGGGGAAGCGCTCGGCGAGCGCCATGGTCGCCATCAGGCCGAAGAGCTTTGCGAGGTCGGATGCCGAAGGCGATCCGTCCGTGTAGCGGAAGATGGCGAGGCCGATGGCGCCGGCGCCCGCGACGATCACGGGCGTCGCGATTGCCAGGACCCTGGCTTGCACCGCAGCGGGAGGCGTCACCGCCGCGCGCAGCGGCTGGGGACAGCCACCTGCTGTTCACCCACCACTGAGTCCTCCCCTACGAGGTTTCGAGCCGGTGTTTACCAGCCGTAGTTGTGGTACCCGATGAGGCTTCCGAGCGATGCCGCAACCATGCCGGCCAGGGCCAGAAGAACCACCAGGCGAAACTTCCACTCAAGCATTATGTGCCTCCGGGGAGTCGTCATAAGGACGCCAGACAGGGAAATTGTGGGTCCGACCTCGCGGCGCGGGAATCACCCGATGGAGGTAGCGACGCTCACTCGAAGGGGGGAAATCGGCTACTCGAGGCCGGCTTCGTGCAGGGGCCGGCGTCCCCAGGCGAACTTCTTCTGGTACCAGCCGCTGAGTTGCGCGAGCGCGACGCCTTGGCCCGAGGACTGAATGAACCAGCCGTTGCCGACGTAGATCGCCGTGTGGAAGATCTGGGCGCCGGTTGACTTCGGGCCCTTCGTGCCGAAGAAGATCACGTCGGCGGGCAGTAGCTTCTGGAACGAGATCCGCTTCGAGCTCGGGACTTCCACGCTCATCGCGTACGTCGTCCGTCCCAGGATCGTCGAGGCGAGATTGCCCTCGTCTGCGTAGCTCTGGAGCTTGTACACGCGCCAGACGAAGCCCGAGCAGTCGTAGCCCCCCCGCGCGGTGACGCCGAAGTCGACCTCTGTGGTGTCGCTCGTCCCGCCCCACACGTAGGGCATCCCGATCTTCGAGAACGCCGTCGTGAGCAGCTGGAGCTGCCAGTCGGTAAGCGTGGGCAACGTGAAAGCGTCGGCGAGGCTCTTCACCTGCGCGATCTGCCAGCTGTCCGACAGCGGGCCGAAGTCGAGGATCTGCGCCGCGGAGTAGGCGGCTTCGGCGCGGGTGGCCGGGTCCTGCGGCCGCAGCTCGAGGAAGTCCTGCGCTGCAGGGTGATTCGTGCGCAGGCCGAGCAGACGGGCGACGACTTCCGTGCCGAAGCGTCCCGGGACGGAGAGCCCTGCTGCCTTTGCCCCCTGGGTGAACTCGTTCGCCGCCTTTTTCAGGCCGAGCATCGTGACGAGGCTGTGATCGAGCGCCGCCATTGTCATCGGAGTGTTGGGACTCCCGGTTGGCGCCGTCGTCGTCCCGCCGGTGGTCGTCGTGGTGGTGCCGGTCGTGCCGGTCGAAGTGGTTCCCGTCGAGCCGCCGGAGTCAGGCGGCGCGGTGACCGGAGGATCGCCAAGCTGATCCTGCAGGCCGGACACGAGGTTCGCGAGCGTCTGCTGGGTCAGGACATCGTTGGGCCGGAAGTTCTTGACGCTCTTCGCCATGAGCCCGTGGGCCACGACGGCGGAGATCTGCGGAGCCGCCCAGTTGGGCAGGCGCCGAGCCGATCCCGGAGCGGCGGCGGCACAAACGCCGGCGACAGCGCAGGCGGCGGCAAGCATGGTAAGACGCAGGCCCACGTTCATGTCCTCGGCCGCTGCGTGCGAGGGCATTACCCTCTTCTGGGTGGTGCAGTCCGCGGATATCACACCGGCGCCGGACGACGACGAGCGCAAGGCAATCCTCGCCGCGCTGGCCGACGAGGAGGCCTCGCCGGCTTCTGGCTCCGACTGGGCTGCGGGAGCCCTTCCGCGGCGCGACGGTGAGGACGACGCGCCGTAACCGGAGTGCCGATCCGGGCGTTCCTTCCGCATGTGGGAGGAGTGCATACGCTGCGGAGAGGCTCCGGCCGTTGACGATCAGGGCTACTGCGGTCACTGTCATTGGGCCGTCCGGGCCGAGGTCGAGGAAGGCTTCTACGCCCTCCGTGAGTACCTGCGCGCGTGGGCCCGCTTCGACGAGTGGTGCGAGCACCGCGGCATTCCGGTCTGACCGGGGGCGCTACTCGGGCTGTGCACGGCTGAGCAGGCGTGGCGCGCTGCGGGCGTAGTCGAGCCCCGACAGCCAGGTGAGGATGACCGCGACGAGTAGCGTCCACCAGGCCGCGCGATGCGTCCACGCGCCGGCGGCGGCGAAGCCTCCGACCGCCGCGGCCACCGCCTGGGCCCACGTCTTCAGCTTCCCGAGATCGCGCGCCGCGAGCACGACGCCGCGCTCGACCGCTGCCTGCCGGAGCCCCGTGATCAGAACCTCGCGCACGACGATCGCCGCGACCATCCAGGCCGGGACGATTCCCTGGCCCACGAGCATCACGAGCGCGGCGAGCACGAGCACCTTGTCGGCGATCGGGTCGAGGAGCGAGCCGACGGAAGAGGTGCGGCCCTGTCTGCGCGCGAGCCGCCCGTCGAACCAGTCGGTCGTCATCGCGACGCAGAAGACGGCTGTCGCCCAGTAGTTGTGCCCTGAGAAGCTCCAGGCGTAGAGGACGACCACGAGCGGAACCGACGCTGCGCGCGCGACGGTGAGCTGATCGGCTGCGGTCAGGGTCACAACGTGGAGAGAATACGGCCCTTCATGTTCGAGAAGGTTCTCGTTGCCAACCGCGGAGAGATCGCGATCCGCGTCTTCCGCACGCTTCGCGAGCTCGGCATCGGCTCGGTCGGTGTCTATTCCGAGGGCGACCGTGCAGCGCTGCACGTCGCCTACGCGGACGAAGCGTTCCTCCTCGGACCGACTCCTGCGGCCGAGAGCTACCTCGCGGTCGAGCGCATTCTCGATGTCGCGCAGCGCGCCGGGGCGCAGGCCATCCATCCCGGCTACGGGTTCCTCGCCGAGAACGCTGTGTTTGCGCGTGCGGTTGAGGAGGCCGACCTCGTCTGGATCGGGCCACCGCCGGCTGCGATCGAGCTGATGGGGAACAAGACGGCCGCGCGCACGGCGATGCAGAACGCGGGCGTCCCCATCATTCCGGGCACGACCGACCCGGTCGCCTCGGTGGACGAGCTCGTCGCGCTCGGCGAGGAGATCGGCTATCCGCTCCTGATCAAGGCGGCGGCCGGCGGCGGCGGCAAGGGGATGGAGGTCGTCGAGGCGCCGGGCGACGCGGAGCAAGCCTTCGAGCGCGCGCAGCGGCAGGGACAGTCGTATTTCGCGAACCCGGACGTCTACGTCGAGAAGCTCATCGTCGATCCGCGCCATGTCGAGGTACAGGTGCTCGCCGACGCGCATGGCAACGTCGTCCATCTCGGCGAGCGCGACTGCACGATCCAGCGCCGCCATCAGAAGCTGGTCGAGGAGACGCCGTCGCCTGCGGTCGATGACGCATTGCGCCAGCGCATCGGCGCCATCGGGGTCGAGGCGGCTCGCGCCTGCGGGTACCGCTCCGCCGGGACGATCGAGGGATTGCTCACGCGCGACGGCGACTACTTCTTCATGGAGATGAACACGCGGATCCAGGTCGAGCACACCGTCACCGAGATGGTCACCGGGCTCGATCTCGTGCGCGAGCAGATCCTCGTCGCGCTCGGCGAGCCGCTCTCGGTGCGGCAGGAGGACGTCGAGCTGCGCGGGCACGCGATCGAGTGCCGGATCAACGCGGAGGACGCGGCGCGCGGCTTCCTTCCGGCTCCGGCGCCCGTGACCGGCTACCGCGAACCGGCGGGACCCGGCGTGCGCGTCGACTCGGGCCTCGCAGCCGGCTACGAGGTCTCCGCCGCCTACGACCCCATGGTTGCCAAGCTCATCGTCCACGGCGTCGACCGAGAGCATGCGCGGCAGCGGATGCTGCGGGCCCTCGAGGAGTTCTGGATCGAGGGTCCGACCACGCTGGTCGGCTTCCACCGGGCGTTGCTCGCGCATCCATGCTTTGTCGCGGGCGAAACCTGCCACGGCGTGGTTGAGTCGGAGGAGCTGGCCGCGCGGGCCGCGGAGCTCGACGGGGCAGCGCCGGTCGCAGTTCCAAGTAACAGTCTGTTACAAGGAAAGCCGCGTCTGGACGGGCGAGTGGTCGACCGCGTCCGCACCGTCGAGGTGAACGGACGGCGGTTCGAGGTTCGGTTGTCGGAGCCGGAGCCGGAGTGGCGCGCGCTTGCGCGCCGGCGGCACGAGCGGGTGCGGCGGGGAGGCTCGGGGGCAGGCGGGCGCGACGCCGTGGTCTCGCCGATGCAGGGCACCGTCCTCTCAGTGCCCGTGGCCGAAGGCGACGAGGTCGAGTTGGGTCAGGTGATCTGCGTCGTGGAAGCCATGAAGATGGAGAACGAGGTGCACGCCCACCGGGCGGGCACCGTGCAGAGCCTCTCCGTCGAGCCCGGCCAGGCGGTCACGACGGGCCAGGTCATCTGCGAACTCGTGGCCGAGTAGGCCCTCGGACAATCCGCGGCCCGACTCGGCGCGTAGACATCGTCGAACCCAGTTGGAGTAGGAGGAGACGAATGTTGAAGAAGAAAGTCGTCCTGGCCGCCGTTGCTGCACTGGCGCTTGCCGCCGCCGGGGCCGCCACTGCAGCCGCCATCACCAGCAGTTCGAGCGGGACAGTCACGCTCCACCAGACCAAGCTCGGGAAGGTGCTCGCGACGCGGGCAGGCATGTCGCTCTATCTCTTCAAGGTGGACAAGCATGGGAAGAGCGCCTGCTACGGCTCGTGCGCCACGTACTGGCCGCCGCTCCTGAAGAAGGGTGCGCTCACTGCCGGCACGGGCCTCAAGAGGAAGCTGCTCGGCACCACGAAGCGGAAGAACGGCACGCTCCAGGTCACGTACGCCGGTCACCCGCTGTACCGCTTCAAGCTCGACAAGAAGGCCGGGCAGGTCGCGGGTCAGGGGCAGGATTTCTTCGGCGGGAAGTGGTACGTCGTCTCGGCCGGAGGTCTGGCACTCACCAAGACGTCGGCTTCGACCACGACGAGCAGCACCACCACCACCGCGCCGACGACGACCTGCGCGTACGGGGGTTGCTGAGATGAGCTGAACTGCGCGGTCCACCGGCGTCGCCTCGCTAGTGTCCGGCGCCGGTGGATCTCTACGAGTACCAGGGCAAGGATCTCTTCGCGAGGGTCGGGATCCCTGTCTCCGACGGGCGTCTCGCCACCTCGCCGGAGGATGC
>DASSLB010000113.1:0-15270 GCA_035689945.1 Gaiellaceae bacterium
ACTGGCCGGCCGTCACCTTGACGACTTTCCTGCCTGCGGCCGAGCCGCTCGCGTACGGCAGGTAGAAGAACGTCAGAACGATCACGCCCACGCCGACGCCGAGCAGCGTGGTGAGCCAGTACCGGCGTATGCGGTACCCGACGCGCTGCACCTGCTCATAGGCGATGTCCTCACGGGCCGAGCGTGCGACGACGACGAAGATCGTCGCGAGCAGCGTCGCCAGAACAGCGAACAGGATCCCGACCGCAACCTGAGGTTCGCCGTAGTGGAGGCTCATCCGTGCAGCCGGTCGCTGTCCACGCCCGATCGTACAACGATCCGGCCGCTTGGGACGAGGAGGTCCGTTCGCCTCTCGCGCCGGCTCGTCTAGCTCCAACGATCAGCGCGCAGGCTCGTCTTAGCTCCTAGATGAGCCGGCGAGCCGTCCTCGGCGGTGCATGTGCTGCCCTTCTCTTCAGCGCGGCGTGCGCGTCCGCTGGAGACCGGGGGGTTCGCGTGACCCGAGCCGACGGTGGGTCAGCCCCTCGGGTGGGACACGCCTGGTTCCTGAAGCTTGACGTCCGGCCGGCGTCATTTCGGGGTGCGGTCAAGGTGGCCGCGGCAGGGCCCGCTCGCCTCGCCGTCCGCGCCACCGGGGCCCGCGGCGCCTACCGGGCCCGGCTCGTCTTCCCGAAGCCGGGCAGGTGGCGGCTGACAGCGAGGGCCGGCGGTGCACGCTTCCGGCTCGGCTCCGTCCGCGTACTCCCACGGACGGCGCTCGTGCTCGAAGAGCCGACGGGCATCGCCGCGCAGCCCGACGGATCGCTTCTCGTGGTCGAGTTCGACCGCCGCCGGCTCGTTCGCGTCATTCCTTCGACCGGGCGGGTCACGCAGGTCGCGACCTTTACGAAGCCATGGGGTGTCGCACGCGCGCCGTCGGCCGCCGTCTTCGTTTCCAGTCAGAACACCGTGCAGCGGATCGATCCCGGCCATGCCCCGGTCCCCGTCGCTTCAGTCGATCCCGCCCTCGAGATCGGCCCGGTCGCCGTCACGCCCGCGGGCGACGTTGTCTTCGCGACCGTGACCTCGCTCTATCTCCTGCCCGGGGGAAAGCCTGGCCCGGCGCAACAACTTGCCCCGGGCACGGTGCTGGCCGGGTCTCACGGGATCGCGGTCGCCTCCGACGGTGCGCTGCTCGTTTCGGACACGGGCAACGACCGCATCCTCCGCGTTGCCGGCGACACGGTGACGACGTTCGCCGCGCTCGGCAGCCCACGGGGGATCGACGTCGCCCCGGATGGCACCGTCTATGTCGCCGCCGGCGACGACCACCGCATCGTCCACTACAGCGCGTCGGGCGAGAGGCTCGGCGTCGTCGGCCCGTTTTTCGGCGACACGTATGCACTCTCGGTGGCCGAAGACGGCACCGTCTATGCGGTCGACCTGGGCGGGCGCGGGATCATCCGGCGGATCGCGCCGGACGGGACCACATCGGTTGTGACCGCCGGCTAGGTAACCCGCGAGCTGAGAACGCGCTCCCACAGCTCGTCGCCCCCTACGGCGAGGCAGCCGTCGACCACTGCGTCCTCGCCGAGCGCGCTCGGGCGCACGTCCGGGACGACGGGCGAGATCTGCGCCAGCTGCGAGCTGACCTCGGCTGCGAAGCCGGGTGCGCGGCCGATGCCGCCGCCCAGCACGATCAGCTCCGGATCGACGACAGCCACGATCGAGGCCAGCGCGTGGGCGACCACGGCAGCTTCTGCGGCGACGATCTCCTGCGCCTGCCCGTCCCCTGCGGCGGCTGCAGCGAACACGCTGCGGGCGCTGCGCTGCCGCGTTCCCCCCTTCCGCGCGGCCTGAACGACCGCGGCGGCTGAGGCGGCCGATTCCAGCGGGCCGCTGGGGAGTGGCAGGAAGGCGATCTCGCCTGCCGCGCCGTGCGCGCCGCGATGGAGCTTGCCGTCGAGGACGAGGCCCATGCCGATCCCGGTGCCGACCGAGACGAAGGCGAAGGTCGCGACCTCGCGGCCGTGGCCGTGGTCACGCTCGGCGACCGCCGCAGCGTCGACGTCGTTCTCGATCGTCGTCTCGTCGCCGAGCAGGCTTCGCAACTCGCGGAGCACTCCGGGCCGCTCCCAACCGGGCAGGTTCGGTGCCAGTCGGAGCGAGCGCCCGTCGGGTTCGACCACGCCTGGGCTGCCCACGACCGTGTGGAGCAATGTTCCCTCGCGCTCGACAGCAGCCTCCCGAAGGAGCTCGCCGGCCAGCGCAGCGAGCTCGCGTACGCGAGCGACGCCGCTCGAGGAACGCGCGGGCCGGCTCTCGCGCGCGCGTACCGTGCCTCCAAGGTCGGCGACCGCGCCGCGCACGAACTTCCGTCCCACGTCCAGGCCGAGCACGAAGCCTGCGTCCTTCCGGATCTCGAAGAGCGAGGCAGTGCGGCCGCGGCCCCCTGCCCTGCGGCCTGCGTGCTGCACGAGCTCGTCGCGTTCCAGGCTTGCAAGAGCGAGACCGACGGTCGGCTTCGACAGTCCGGACGCGCTCGCGAGCTCGCTGCGCGAGACCGGCCCGTTGCCTCGCATCCGCTCGAGCAGCAGCTGCTCGTTGAGCGTCCGGATAAGCCTCGGCCGAGCGGCTCCTGTCCCTCTCGTTGTGGTCACCGGCTTGTCACAGCGATAAAGATAGGTTAGTTTCCTAACTCATGGAAGGCGCACGGCTGCGCTGTTGTCAGCGCCGCGCATCGCTCACCGCGAGGACCGCCCTGCGGCGGCCAAGGAGGGATACGACATGAGACGAGGGCTTCTCGTCGTGCTGCTCGCCGGGATGGTCGCAGCGATCTGGACCGCTGCCGGGAACACGTCGGGCGACAAGACTTCGGCTGCCACCGATCATGCGGTCGCGGGCACGTCGGTCACGATCTCCAACGAGCAGGGCCAGACCTGGACCTGCGGCTTCAACCCCTTCAGCGCGGATCTGATCAGTTGGTCGTTCGGCCCGGTCTACGAGCCGCTTGTCTTCGTCAACGCGTTGAAGAGCGGCGCCGCCACACCCTGGCTCGCCTCGAAATACGTCTGGTCGAACCACAACAAGACGATCACGTTCACGATCCGGTCCGGCGCGAAGTGGTCCGACGGGAAACCGCTCACCGCGGCCGACGTCCTTTACACCTTCCAGCTGATCAAGAAGAACCCCGCCCTCGACCTCCAGGCCGTCTGGACCGTGCTGAAGAGCGTGACCCGCAGCGGCAGCAAGGTCACCTTCCAGTTCAAGACCGCGGCGGTCCCGTACTTCTACTACGTCGCCGGACAGACGCCGATCGTCGCCCAGCACATCTGGAAGTCGGTCAAGGACCCGGTCAACTTCAAGGACGCACATCCGGTCGGGAGCGGCCCCTACACGATGGCTTCGTGCTCGCCGCAGGTCATGAAGTACACGAAGAACGCGAACTACTGGCAGAAGGGCTTGCCGAAGATCTCCACGGTCTACTACCCGGCCTACACGTCGAACGACCCGGCCAACCAGGATCTCGCCAGCGGCAAAGCCCAGTGGGGAAGCCAGTTCATCCCGAGCATCGAAAAGTTCTATCTCTCGCGCTCGAAGGACAACCATTACTGGTTCCCGCCGCTCACGAACGTCTCGGTCTTCATCAACCTCAAGAACCCGATCCTCAAGGACGTTGCGATTCGCCGCGCGATGGCGTACGCCATCGACCGTGCGCGCGTCGCGAAGATCGGCGAGTACGGCTACGAGCCGCCCGGGAACCAGACCGGGATCGTGACGCCGACGTTCAAGAGTTGGCTGAACAAGAGCCTGGCGAAGAAGTTCTCGTACAACCCGGCGAGGGCGAAGCAAATCCTCACGAAGGCCGGCTACAAGTTCTCGGGCGGCGTGTTCCACACGAAGTCGGGCAAGGCCCTCTCGTTCACGATGATCAACATCGGCGGCTATTCGGACTGGGTCGCATCGGCCGCGATCGTGATCCAGAACCTGAAGGCGATCGGGATCAAGGTCACCGCGCAGAACCTCGCGGCCACGACGTACAACAACGACAACTACAAGGGGACGTACGAGCTCTCGTATCAGGGCAACGAGTCCGGCGGCCCGTCGCCGTACTACGAGCTGCGCCAGGAGCTCTACTCGCCGAACTCCGCTCCGATCGGAAAGCTCGCGTCATCGAACTGGGAGCGGTACTACAACACGAAGGTCGACAGCCTGATCGAGGCCTATGCGGCGACGGCGAGCCTGGCCAAGCAACACGCGATCGTCGACCAGCTCGAGGCGGCCATGGTGCGGGATGTTCCGATCATCCCGATCACCGAGGGCGTCGACTGGTACCAGTACAACACATCCGCGCTCGCCGGCTGGGTGACGAAGCAGAATCCGTTCGCCAAGCCCGCGGCGTACGAGGTCCCCGACTGGGGCGTCATGCTCCTCCACCTGAAGCCCAAGGGGTGACCGGCTGAGGGAGACTGTGCTGACATGAGGCGCGGGTCGTGAGATTCGTTCTTCGGCGGCTGGGTTTCTTCGTGGTCACGCTCTGGGCGGCGGTCACGGCGAATTTCCTCATCCCGCGCCTCATGCCGGGCAACCCGGCGCTCGCTTTGATGGCCCGTTACCGCGGGCACATCAACCCGCAGTCGCTGCACGCGATCGAGATCGCGTTCGGCGTCAACAAGCACCAGAGCGTGCTCAGCTCGTACTTCAGCTACCTCGGCAACGTCTTTCGGGGCCGCTTCGGCGTCTCGCTCACGTTCTTCCCGGACCCGGTGACGAAGAACGTGCTGCAAGCGCTGCCTTGGACGCTCGCGCTCGTCGGCGTGACGACGATCCTCGCCTTCTTGCTCGGGACACTGATCGGCCTCCTCGCGGCCTGGCGGCGCGGCGGAGTCCTCGACAGCATCCTGCCGCCGCTGTTCGTGATCACGTCGGCGTTCCCGTACTTCTGGCTCGCGATGCTCGCGATCTGGCTGTTCGCGATCAAGTACCACTGGCTGCCGCAGAGTGGCGGCTACGACTTCACGACCACGGTCGGCTGGACGTGGACGTTCTTCTGGGACGCCGTGAAGCACTCGATCCTGCCGGCGCTCACAATCCTCGTCACCTCGATCGGCGGCTGGATCCTCACGATGCGCAACAACACGATCACGGTGCTGACCGAGGACTACGTGCGCATGGCGCGCGCGAAGGGGCTCGGCCCGTGGCGGGTCATGTGGACGTACGCCGGCCGGAACGCGATCCTGCCGAACCTCACCGGCTTCGCGATGTCGCTCGGCTTCGTCGTCAGCGGCGCAATCCTCGTCGAGTTCGTCTTCAACTATCCCGGCGTCGGCTGGATGTTCCTGCAGTCGGTCGAGCAGCAGGACTACGCGCTCATGCAGGGGCTCTTCCTGATGATCGTCGTCGCCGTGCTGACGGCGATCCTCGCCGCCGACGCAGCCACCGCGCTCCTCGATCCGAGGACGCGTGACCTGAGATGAGCTCGGTCGGCGCCACCGACCAGCTCGCGACGCCGCCGGTCGGGCCGGCGCCGCTCGTCGCCGAGGCCGAGCAGGGCCGCTGGTGGGACGTCTGGCGCGCGATCAGCCGGAACAAGAAGGCGCTGGTCGGTGTCCTCCTGCTTCTGGCCTTCGTGGTGCTGGCGATCTTCCCGGGCCAGATCGCGCCCGAGGACCCGACGGCGCAGATCTACGACCCGGCACTCGGTCCGTCGTGGCACCACCTGCTTGGCACGACCGGCCGCGGGGAGGACGTCTTCTCGCAGCTCGTCTGGGGAACGCGGCTCTCGCTCGTGATCGCGCTCGCAGTCGGCGCGCTCGCGACCGTGCTGTCAGTGCTGATCGGTGTCTCGGCGGCCTACCTCGGTGGGATCGCGGACGGGATCCTCTCGCTGATCACCGACGTGATCCTCGTCCTCCCGATCTTCCCGCTCATCATCGTGATCGCGGCGTACCGCAAGAACTCGGGCCTCTTCACGCTGATCGTCGTGCTCGGCGCGCTCGGCTGGTCGTACGGCGCCCGCCAGCTCCGCTCACAGACGCTCTCGCTGCGGACGCGCGACTTCCTCGAGTCGGCGCGGGTGCGAGGCGAGCGGAAGTTCTACGTGATCCTGTTCGAGATCCTGCCGACGATGACGTCGCTGATCGTGGCGACGTTCCTCGGAGCGGCGCTCTATGCCGTGCTGACGGCGGCGGGTCTCCAGTTCATCGGGCTCGGCGATCCCAACAGCCAGAGCTGGGGGACGATGCTCTACTGGGCGCAGAACGGCGAGGCGCTCTTCGCCGGCATGCCGCTGTGGGCAATCGCGCCCGGCGTCTGCATCGCGCTGCTCGGTGCGTCGTTCGCGCTGCTCAACTACGCCTTTGACGAGATCAGCAGCCCTGCCTTGCGGGTGCGGAAGGTCGAGCGATCCCGGATCCCGTACCGGCTCCCCCCGCCCGCCGGGCCGGAGCCCGGGCCAGGCGCGGAGCAGCCTGTGCTGAAGGTCGAAGACTTGACTGTTGCCTATGCGACCGACGACGACCCGGTCGTTGCCGTCGACCACGTCGACCTCGAGCTCGCGCGCGGCGAGTTCCTCGCCATCGTCGGCGAATCGGGCTGCGGGAAGTCGACGCTGCTGTACGCGATCGCGCGCCTGCTCGGCTCGCCGCTGCCGGGCGAGATCGTCAACGGCCGGGTCCTCTTCCAGGGCAAGGATCTCGTCCTGCTCGAGGAGCGCGAGCTGCGGCGCGTCCGCTGGCGCGACCTCTCGGTCGTGATGCAGAGCGCGATGAATGCGCTGAACCCGGTGCTCACCGTCGCCGAGCAGATGCGCGATGCCTGCCGCGCCCACTCGAACATGTCGAAGCGGGAGATCGAGGACCGCTCGCGCGAGGTGTTGCGGCTCGTCTCGATCGATCCGATTCACCTGCACAGCTACCCGCACCAGCTCTCCGGCGGCATGCGGCAGCGGGCGATGATCGCCATGGCGCTGCTCTTCACGCCCGATCTCGTGATCATGGACGAGCCGACCTCGGCGCTCGACGTCGTCGCGCAGCGGTCGCTCATGGTGCAGATCAAGGAGTTGCAGGAGCGACTCGGCTTTGCGGTCATCTTCGTCACGCACGACATGTCGCTCGTGCGCCACTTCTCCGACCGGCTGCTTGTGATGTACGCCGGCCAGATCGCGGAGCTCTCCGAGACGCGGGAACTGTTCGACCGGCCGCTCCATCCGTACTCGCACGGCCTGCTCGAGGCGTTTCCCTCGCTTCGCGGCCCCAAGGTGCGCCTGCTCGGCATTCCCGGCTCGCCGCCCGATCTTGCGAACCTTCCGGCGGGCTGCCGCTTCGCGCCGCGCTGCCCGCGCGTCGAGCGGCGGTGCACCGAGGGCGAGGTGCCGCTCTACTCCGTCAACGGCAGCCTCGTTCGCTGCGTCCTCCAGGAGGATCGACGCTGACCGAGGCGCTCCTCCGCACCGAGGGCCTGACGCGCCACTTCAGCGTCGGGAAGCTGATGTCGCGGCAGACGCTGCACGCCGTCGACGACGTCGACCTGACCATCGGCCGCGGCGAGATCGTCGCGCTCGTCGGCGAGAGCGGCAGCGGCAAGAGCACGATCGCCCGGCTGCTCGCGCTCGTCTACCAGCCGACGCGCGGTGAGATCTGGTTCGAGGACAGGCCGCTCAGCCGCCTTCGGGGGCGCCGCAACAGGCTCGCCTACAGCGGCGACGTGCCGATGGTGTTCCAGGATCCGTACAGCTCGATCAACCCGGCGTACCGGATCTCGCACGGGATCGCCCGCGGGATGAAGCTGCACCGAGGAGATCTCTCGCGTACCGAACGGCGCGGCGAGCTGAACCGCGTGCTCGAAGCGGTGGGGCTCGTGCCGGTGAGTGACACCAGGCGCCGCTTCCCCTACGAGCTGAGCGGAGGGCAGCGCCAGCGGGTCGGCTTCGCGCAGGCGCTCGCACTGAAGCCGAAGCTGATCGTCGCCGACGAGCCCGTCTCGATGCTCGACGTCTCGATCCGGGTCGGCGTCCTCAACCTGATGGGCGAACTGCGTGAGCGCGAAGGCGTCTCGTTCCTCTACATCACGCACGACGTCGCGAGCGCGCGCTACCTCGCCGATCGCGTGCTCGTCATGTACGCCGGCCATCTGGTCGAGGAAGGCGCGACGGACGACGTGTTGCACCGGCCGAAGCACCCGTACACGCAGCTGCTCGTCTCGGCGGTTCCCGACCCGCGGGCTGAGCTTGGCCTCGCGGATGCGCGCGACGTCGGCGAGCCGCCGAAGGTCATCGACCCGAAGCCGGGCTGCCGCTTCCGTGGGCGGTGCCCTCTCGCCGTCGCCGAGTGCGAGACCGTGACGCCGGTGTTACGGGAGCTCGGCGACCGTCGCCGAGTCGCCTGCCACGTGGCTTCCTAACGCGGCGGTCGCGCGGTCGAGCTCCTCTCGCGCGCGGGCGTAGGCAGCGGTTTCCGCTCCGATACGGTCGAGCCCGAGGAGCACCGCGCCGACGATCGGTCGCGACCGCGCCACGGTCATCGAGAGTCGCGGCCCGATCCCGCGTAGTCCCGTCTCGACCTCGCCGAGTAGCCGCTGGTTGCCGGACTGGAGCAGGCCGCCGCCGAGGACCACCTCGACCTGCTCGTTCGCGAGCTCGAGCCGATGCACCGCCGCTCGAACGAACGCAACGATCTCTCCGGCGAGACGCTCGACGATGCCACGGGCGACGGTGTCCGTTTCGGCGGCCTCGAACACGATCGGTGCAAGCTCGCCGAGCCGGCGCCCTGGGACGCTGCCGGTGTGGATGGCGCGGGCGAGCTCGATGGGCGTCGAGAGCCCGAAATGCTCCGGAACGAGGCGCTCGAGCTGCGTCTTCTCTCCTCGAGCCTCTTCGCTACGGGCAGCCATCCAGAGAGCCTCGGCGCCCACTCCGTCGGCGCCGCCCCACTCCCCGCTGAGCGAGCCGAGCGAGGCGAATCGCGCGTGCCTGCCGTCCGGCCCGACGCCCACGCAGTTGATTCCCGCGCCGCACGTGACCGCGACACCCCAGCCACGCTCCGTGCCTGCGCGAAGAACGGCGTACGTGTCATTCCCGACGACGGTCTCCGCCGCCCAGCCCCGACGCTCCGCCTCGGCCTGGTAGGCCTCCTCCTCGTCCGGGAAGTCGAGGCCGGCGATGAAGAGCACGGCGAGATCTGCGGGCGTCCCGACCTGGACGGCGAGCGCGTCGAGCACCTCGACACTCGCTTCGACTCCGATGTGATGTGAGTGGCTGAGCGGACCGCGCGCGAAGCCGAGCACCGAGCCGTCCGCCCGCACTAGCGCCGCGTCGGTCTTCGAGCCTCCGCCATCGACAGCGAAGACGGTTTTCAGCGGACGGCCTCGGCGACGAGTCGGTCGAGCAAGCCGTCCACGAGCTCGACCTGGCCGATCAGCGGATGGGCCAACAGCGCCTTCCGCGCGTCGGCCGGGGCACGGGTCAGCGCGGCGCGAACGGTCAGCCGCTCGTAGGCGGCGACGTGTTGCACGAGCCCCAGCAGCTCCGGTGCGAGCGGCGGCTGCGGCAGCGGTTCGGGGCCGTCCCGACCGACGCGCGCGGGGACCTCGACAACGTCGTCGTCCGCAAGGCCCTCGAGCGTCCGCTCGTTGCGCAGGTCCACCTCGTGCACGCTGCCGTCGCCGGTGACGAGCGACGAGATCAGCCCGAGCGCGGCCTCGCTGTAGTGGGCGCCGCCGCGCTGCATGAGAAGGTCGGGCCGCTCGTCGACGGCCGGATCGCGGTAGAGGTCGAGGAGGCTACGCTCGATGCCCTGCACCACCGCTGCGCGCGGCTCGCCGTCGAGCTGCTCCCGCAAGACGGCGTCGTGCGCGTAGAAGTAGCGGAGATAGTAGGACGGAACCGCACCGAGTTCTTCAAGGAGCCGGCGCGGGAGCTCGATCTCTTCCGCGAGCTCGTCCCCGTGCTCCGCGAGCAGGCTCGGCAGCACGTCCTCTCCGTCGAGCAGCACTCGCCGCACCCAGGTCAGGTGGTTGAGCCCGACCTGGTCGACCACGATGCGCGGCGGCTCGACTCCTAGCCAGCCGGCGAACTGGCGCTGAAAGCCGATCGCGACGTTGCAGAGGCCGACCGCGCGGTTGCCGCCGTCGAGTAGCGCGCGTGTGACGATGCCGACCGGGTTCGTGAAGTCGACGATCCAGGCTCCGGGTGCGGCGAGTGCGCGCACACGCTCGGCGATCTCGAGCACGACCGGGACCGTGCGCATCGCCTTCGCGAAGCCGCCTGCGCCCGTCGTCTCCTGCCCGATGCAGCCGCAGGCGAGCGGCGCGGTCTCGTCGCGGAGCCGCGCGTCCTGACCGCCGACGCGGATCTGGATCAAGACGAAATCGGCGCCCTCGACCGCCGTGTCGAGGTTCCCGGTGACCTCGAGCCGGCCGGCGAAGTCCTGCCGCGCGAGCATTCTGCGTGCCATGCCGCCGACGACCTCGCGCCGCTCCGGGTCGACGTCCTCGAGCACGAACTCGTCGACCTCGAGGCGCGTGAGGCCGGACACGAGTTCCGGCGTGTAAGTGGAACCTCCGCCGATGACGGCGACCTTCATTCTGGTTAATCTTACTTACGAGGTGGCTGAGACCAAGGCCGTTCCGGCCCTGCTGCGGGCGTTGAACGAGCGCACGGTGCTCGACGCGGTCCGCACGTCCGGACCGATCTCACGCGCCGAGGTGGCGCGCCAGACTGGCATCTCGCGGCCGACGGTGTCGCTCGTCCTCCGCTCACTCCTCGAGGACGGGCTCGTGCGAGAGACCGGGCACGATCCCGACCGGCCGCACTACGGCGCCACGTACTACGAGGCCGACCCTGAGGCCGCCGTTGTGCTCGGCGTGGATTTTGGGGCGCGCTCGGTCCGCGCCGCGATCTGCGATCTGAACGGCGATGTGCGCGCGAGAGAGGAGATTCGCAGCCGCGGCGCGGTCGACGACCGGATCGACGTGCTCGCGAGCACGTGCCGGTCGCTGCTGCGAACGAGCAAGCTCCCGCCCGACCTGCTCGAGAACGCCGTCGTCGCCTTGCCCGCCGTCGTCTCGCCGGCGGATGGAAAGGTGTCCTCGGCGGACCTCCCGGGGCTCCGTTCCGCTGACCTCCGCGAGCAGCTCGAGCGAGCATTTCGAGTGCCCGTGACTTTGGAGAACGACGTCAACCTCGCCGCGATCGCCGAGCAGCGAAGCGGCATTGCGCAAGGCATTGCGAACTTCGCCTTCCTGCTCGTCGGCGCTGGTCTCGGTGCCGCGGTGGTGCTCGACTGGAAGCTCCACCGCGGCCACAACGGTGCTGCAGGTGAGCTGGACGCAGTTCGCAACGGCCGCCCGGACGACGTCGATCCGTGCGCGGCGGCGATTTCCGCATTCGCTGCCGAGCGGGCGGACGGTGAGGAGACCGTCCTCGAGCAGCCGTTCGAGGTGCCGGAGATCTTCGCTGCCGCGCGGGACGGCGACGTCGTGGCGACCGCGGTCGTCGAAGAGGCGGCCCGCCGCACAGCGCTTCATGTCCTTCCGCTCGCTGCGACGCTCGACCTGCCGCTCGTCGTGCTCGGCGGCAGCGTCGGCGCAAACGCCGACCTACTCGACCCGGTGCGTCGCCATCTCGAGGGATGGCTGCCGTTCCCGGCTCCGCGTGTCGAGGTCTCGGCGCTCGGTGAGGCGGCGGTGATCGAGGGTGCGCTCGCTGCGGGTGTCGACGCGGCGCTCGAGCGTGTGTTCGCGCGGCGAGTCCGCGCCTGATTTCGTGGCCGGCTGCTCCTATTTCGGCGTCAGGATCCTGCGCCACGTGCAACAGGACATGGCCGATCTCGCTGCCCGGGGTTACACCGGCGTTCTCCACACCTTCTCCGAGAACGACCTCGCGTACTACCACGACACGATGGCCGCGATCGTGGCGCTCTCGCACGCTGAGGGCCTCTCGGTGCAGGCGAGCCCGTGGGGGCTCGGGCGAACGTTCGGCGGCGAGGCCGAGAGCCGCTGGGTCGCATTCCATCCAGAGGAGTGCCAGGTGCTCGACGACGGTCGCCGCGTGGCTGCAGCCTGCCTCAACAGTCCTGCCTATCGCGACTTCTGCAAGCACTGGGCGGACTGGGTGCTCGAGTGCGGCGTCGACTCGGTCTTCTGGGACGAGCCCGCCTGGGTCACACCCGCAGACGTGGGAGTCGCAGACGATCGGCGCTGGACCTGCCGTTGCGAGCGTTGTGCCAAGCGATTCGGAGGGGAGATCCCCGCCGAGCTGACGGCTGAGGTGCAGCTCTTCCGCGAGGAGTCCGTCGTCGACTTTCTGCGCGAGCTCGCTGCGCATGTGGCGGCGCAGGGTGGTTCGAACACGGTCTGCCTCCTGCCCTCAAACGTAGGCAGGCAAGGGCTTGCGGACTGGAGTGGCGTGGCGACTCTCCCCGGATTGACGACCCTCGCGACTGACCCGTATTGGAAGCACTGGAACGAAGCTGCAGTGCCGTTCGTGCGCCGCTTCGCGTGCCTGCTGCGCCAGACGGCCGACCGCCATGGAGTCGGTGCCCAGCTCTGGGTGCCGAGCTTCGGCCTCGAGCGCGGTGACATCCCCGATCTCGAGGCAGCAGTCGTGGCGGCTCGCGAGGTGGGAGTCGACGACTTGTGGACGTGGGGTTACGAAGGGTGCGCCCACATGACGCATCTCGCGACGCCCGACTCGGATCGCGTCTGGGAAGCGGTGAGCGCGGCGCTCGCCGGGTCGGAGGTTACGGCGTGAGGTTGGGGGTCGGGGCTTCTCTTGTGCGCGGCGAGCTCGTTGTGGGCGACGTCGAGGTCGAGGACGATCGCATCGTCGGCGTCGGTCTCGCCCACGGTCAGCGTGGGAGGGTTGCGATTCCCGGCTTCGTCGACCTCCAGGTGAACGGCTACGGAGGCGTTGATTTCCTCTCCGCATCCACCGACGACTACCGGCGTGCCGGCGAGGCGCTCCTGCGCGCCGGCGTCACGGCCTATCAGCCCACCTTCATCACCTCGCCCGAGGCCGCGACGGTCGAGGCCCTGCGCGCGATGCCGACAACGGAGCCGGGCCCGCGTGTCCTGGGTGCCCACGTCGAGGGCCCGTTCCTCTCTCGAGATCAGCCTGGCACGCATCCGCTCGAGCACCTCGAGGCTCCGGACGTCGCGCTCCTCGACAGGCTGCTCGACGCGGGCCACGTGACGCAGATGACCCTCGCTCCCGAGCTGCCGGGAGCGGACGCGCTCATTGAGCGTCTGCGCGAGCGCGGTGTCGCTGTGTCCGCGGGGCATACGAACGCGACTGCCGCGGAGGCACATCGCGCTTTCGACCTCGGCGTCGGAGGCGTCACGCACGTCTTCAACGCGATGCGCCCCTTCCGTTCGCGCGACCCGGGGATCGCGGGCGCCGCGCTTACGAGCGTGGGTGTCGTGATCGCGATGGTCGTGGACGGCCATCACCTCGCCGACGAGACAGTGCGACTCGTGTGGGCGTGTGCCGCCGATCGCGTGGCTCTGATCACCGATGCGATGGCCGCGGCGGGAGCCGACCGACACGGCGGCACGTTCCAGCTCGGCGACGTCCAGGTCGCTGTCGAGGACGGTGCCGCGCCGAAGCGGGAGGACGGCACGCTGGCTGGCACCGTGCTGACGATGATCGACGCGGTGCGGAATCTCCACGCGCTCGGTGTGCCGTTCGAGCAGGCCGTCGGCGCGGCGACCGAGGTGCCTGCGCGGTTCCTCGGCCGCGACGATGTCGGCGTCCTCGAGCCGGGTGCCCACGCAGACGTCGTCGTCCTGGACGATCGGCTCGAGATCCAGTCAGTCCTCTGCGCGGGTCAGAGCGATGTCGTGGCTCGAGGCTGAGCTACGGGAGCAGCCGGAGGCGCTGAGGCAACTCTTCGAGCGCCAGACCGAAGCGGCGCGTGCAGCAGCGCGGCTCTTCCGCAGGCGTGACCTCCGCTACCTCCTGATCGCATCGCGCGGCAGCTCGTCGAACGTCGCGCGCTACGCCCAGTACCTCCTCGGCCGCGCCCACCGGGTCCCCGTGATGTTCGCGACGCCGTCGCTGTACACGATCTACAACCAGCCGCCGCGTCTCGACGGCGCGCTCGTCCTCGGGATCTCGCAGTCCGGTGCTTCGCCGGACGTCGTGGCGGTGCTCGCGGAGGCGCGGGAGCAGGGCCGGCCGACACTCGCGCTGACCAACGATGTCAAGTCGCCGCTGGCCCAGACGGCGGAGGCTGTGCTGCCGCTGGAGGCCGGCGAGGAGCACGCGGTCGCGGCGACGAAGACGTACGTCAACTCGCTCGGCGCGGTCGCGCTCCTGTTCGCGGAGATGTCGCACGACGCGGCCGCCCGGGAGGAGCTCGCCGGGATGCCGGACGCGCTCGCGACGCAGATCGAGCTCTCACTGGGCGACCAGCCGTCGCTCGACGAGTACCGAGACGCAGTTGGACTGACGGTCGTCGCGCGCGGAGTCAACTACGGGACCGGCTTCGAGATCGCGCTCAAGATCCGCGAGTTGTCCGGCCTGGTGACCGAGGCGTACTCGCCCGCCGATCTGATGCACGGCCCGATCGCCGCGATCCAGCCGTGTTGGCCGGTCGTCGTCGTGGCGCCGTCGGGGCCGGCGAGGCCGAGCGTCGAGGAAATCGTGCCGCCGCTGCGTGCGAGAGGCGCCCGGCTAGTCGCGATCTCGGACGTGCGCGCCGTCCTGCGCCGAGCGCGAACCAAGCTGCCGCTCGCCCCGGGCGTGCCCGAGTGGCTGAGCCCACTGACGGCAGTTGTTCCCGGCCAAGTGACTGCGTTGCGGTTGACGCGGCTCCGCGGTCTCGACCTCGACCATCCCGCAGGGCTGCGCAAGGTGACGCTGACTCGTTAGCGAGCGCGACCCAGAGCGCATGCGTCCTCGCGAATGCCTGGCTCCGGTGCGACTAACGAGGAAGGAGCGCGTAGAGCCGGCCCAGACCCACGAGGTAGAGGCGGCCGTAGCCGGCCACGGCCGGCGAATACTCGCCGTCGGCCCACTCTCGGGCGATGCGACCGGTGCCGGCGGCAAGCGCATACGTGCGGTGTCCGAAAGTCGAGAAGTAGACGATGCCGTCGACGACCGAGGCGGCCCCGGAGATCGGCGCCCCGGCCTTGAAGCTCCAGCGGAGCGAGCCGGTGCCGTCGGCGAGCGCGTAGAAAGAGTGGTCGTACGAGCCGACGAGAACGAGGCCGTGCCAAACGGCGGGGGAGGCGTAGACGTAGCCGCCGGTGCCGAAGCTCCAGAGCAGGTTCCCATCACCCGCCGAATACGCA
>DASSLB010000114.1:0-2822 GCA_035689945.1 Gaiellaceae bacterium
GAGGCTCGCGCGGAACGGCTCTTCACGCGGGTCGACGTCCAGGACGCCGTCGGGGATCTGCTGCGCGAGCCGGCGGCGCGGATCTTCGCGCACGCCCACGAGGGGGAGGTTCGGGACGAGAAGCGGGCGATCTACCGCAGCATCCTCGTGCCGCTCCTCGTCCGCACCGCCGAAGGTTGCGGCGGCTTCGACTGGGACGACTCCGCGTACGCGCGGGCCTACGAGGAGATCGAGGGATCGCTCTTCGGCGAGGGCCACTCGTACGGCGCTGTCGCACCGCTCATCGGACTCTCGGTCGGCACGCAGATCGAGCTCGGCGACGGGATCCGCGTGCGGGTCGCCGCCACGGGAGAGCTCGCGGCGATGTGGCCGGAAGCCGCCGGCCTCTTGCCGCGGGATTTCGGCCGCGAGCCCGATCGCATCTGCGTGCTCGAGCTGGAGCGCTCGCTCGCGGGTGGGGCGGACGAGGTGCCCGATGCTCCTGGAGAGCTCGCCGACGCGGTCACGGCGATCCGCCTCGCAACGTCGGCACCTGTCGCCGCGGGCCCTGTCCTCTTCGAACGGCTCGACTGGCGTCCCTACGGGATCCGGCCCGTCCTTCCAATTGCGGCGACGGCGCCGCCGGGTGAGCCGACGCGGCTCGACCCGTTCCGCGCCTCGGTGGCAAGCGACGTACGCGTTCGGCTCGGCGTGGCCGACGAGGACCCGCGCCTCGGCGATGCACTCGACCGCTGGGAGCTCGCGCTCTTCCAGTCGGAGCCGTTCCGCGGAGAGCAACTCCGCCACGCGCTCGAGGCCGCGCTCGGCGAGGGGGACGGGCCGTGGGCGGCCGCGATGCGCGGGGCCGCGTTGCTCGGCGCGACCCCGCAGGAGCGGTCCGATCTGGCCGGGAAGCTGCGGGAGCCGAGCTGCGAGCTCTTGCGCAGGCTGCTCGTCGCCGTCCTCCTGCACGGTGATCGTCCTGCCTTGGTGCGCGACCTCGACGAGGCGCTCCTCGGAGCAGCGGGGGCGGCCGCGAGCCTCCAGCAACGCGCGAGCTAGCTGCGACAGACACGTCACTAGTTGCCGCCTACCTTCGAGGCATGGAGGAAGCGCGAGCAGTGCTGGCCCGGCTGGAGCGGATCGAGGCGCTCGAGCGCGAGGGCGCGGCCGTGCCGTCGCTCCTGGCCGAGCTGCGCGAGCTAGTGCGCGAGGCGAGCGAGTGGGCCGAGCGCGAGCGCGACCCGCGCGCCCTCGAGGCGGCGGCAGGCCTGGCGGGGAGATGCCCGTGAGGCTCCTCGCCTGCACACTCGCCGTTGCCGCCGGTCTCGCGGTCTCCGCGGGGGTCGCTGCCGCGACGCCGAATCCGGTGACCGCTTGGTACATGTACGGCAGCTCTGCGAGCGAGCTCAGGTCGTATGCCTACGCGCACGGCTGCGCCTTCGCGCAGAGCCAGCCCGGCACGAACATGCGCGTCCTCCTGCTCGACTTCGGAGCAGCGAGAAAGCTCGATTCGAGCACCTGGGGCGCGGTCGACTTCAGCAACACGCGATTCTCGAATCCCGACATCCTCAGCGCGCTGGAACGGGCGGCCGACGGGTACCACAACTGCCACGTCCGCGGCTCGGTGGACATCGTCTACGGGAACAGCAATTTCCACCTGTCCAGCTCTGGGATGTCCAGTACCGACGTGTGGTGGGCGGGCTTCCACCAGTCGGAGCGCTCGGAGGACCTCTCCGGCTACCAGGCGTCGAACGGCTACAGCAGCCAGACGTCCGACGCGGCCTCCGACATGGAGCCGAGCTGGGAGTCCGCGGCGGTCACGAAGCAGCTCGTGAGCGGCGACCAGGCCCAGGGCTGGGCGCTGTATTACGACTTCGGCTCCGCGGACGGTTGCCCGCAGGGCGGGAGCGCCGACGGAGCCTGCAACAACGGCTGGCACGTCAGCGACGTCGGCTACGTCTCGTACGCCGGGCTCGCGCTGCCCCTGCCGGAGATCTACTACACGGCCAACGCGAACCAGTGGACTGTCGTGCGGAAGTGGTGGAACGCCTCGACGCGCGGCGGCTATTTCTTCCTCGGGGTCACTGCGTCGACGGGAGTGGGGCTGACGCCGACGTCCTCGTGGAACACGCTCAACGCGCTCAACAGCGGCCTCGTAGAGTCGGAGCTCGCGTGCTTCGGCTGCTGAGCGCCAAGGTCGTCGCGGCGACGCTCGTGGGTCTCGCCACCGGGGCGGGCGGCGGGTTCGCGCTGGCCGACGCGGTCGGCGGCTCGATTTCCGGCCCTGCGGCGAAAGACGCTGCGCTGGAACGTCTCGCGTCCGTCGCCACGACCGATTCGAACGCAGAGCGGGCACCCGCGCCGGATTCCGGGCCGCAGCCCATTCCGGCGCAGATGCTCGGGGCCGATGTGCCCGTGCCGGTCGCGCCGTCGGTCTTGCGCGTCCGGAACGGCTGGCTCGCGAGCGACGGCAATGACCTCGTGGCCGTCTACGCAGGCGCCGCGGGCAACGACTCGTCGCTTGGCCGCGTGGTGATCGTTCGCCAGGACCTGGCCGCGGGCAAGCAAACGGTCGAGGTGGTCGATTCGGGGCCGACCGGCGGGCTAGCGATCAGCGCCGCTCCGCTCGGCGCGGCGGCCGAGACCTCGGCACAGACAGGAAGCCTTCGGCTGCGGACGGCCGACGGTCGATTGCTCACCTCGACCTGGGTAACGACCAAATCTCACTCGACGTTCACAAAGCGCCGCTACCTTGACCCGGCTGCGGCCCTGCCCAATCGAGTGACCAAGCTTCGCATCCCCACTGCCGATAGCACCGTTGCGACTGCGGTGATGCGGCT
>DASSLB010000115.1:0-5825 GCA_035689945.1 Gaiellaceae bacterium
CAGGCGGCGACGCAGGCAGGCAACTGCCCCGCGGGGAGGCGGGCAGCACAGAGCACGCACTTCCCGACCGTCCCCTGAACCTGTGGTACCGGCCACTCCGGGCTCCTCGGGAACGGCTGCGGCGGAGCTTTCGGTCCCGGCTTGGTGTTGAAGTAGCGAGACTCGTACGGGCACGCGGCCATGCAGGTGCGACAGCCGATGCACACGTCCTGGTCGACCAGCACGACACCCTCGTCGGTCCGGAACGTCGCGCCGACCGGACACACGGCAAGACAAGGAGGATCCGCGCACATCATGCACGGCTTCGGCAGGTAGTACGGCTGCCCGTCCGCGCCGACCAACTCGTAGACCTTGATCCACTGCGTCCCCGCCGGCAGGTAGTGGGCCTGCTGACAGGCCAGCGTGCAGATCTTGCACCCGTCACAGAAGCGGAGATCGAAGATCATCATCCACTGCGGCACGTGCTTCTTGGCACGGCGCCGCGCCACGGTCGACCTGCCTTTCGCAGATGCGACGCCGGCGTTAACGAGCACGCGACCTCCGAAGCCGGTACTCAGGCCGAGCACGCCGATGACGCCGATCAGCCGTCTGCGGGTGATCCGCCGCGTCCCGAGGTCACCGCCTGACGCGCCCGCCTCCGGGAGAGCGCCGGTCTCCTCCGAGGTCAACTGGGCGCCCGGCGAGGTCGTAGCCGTCGCCGGCGGGGATCCCCTGGGGAGTGGCCTCTGAGTCGAGTTGTCGGTCATCGCTTCGGGGCTCGATTCCGCGGTTCCTTCGTGAGACGCTCGACTCCGCCTACGAGACGATCACCTTGAGCGTGAGCTTGTTGTCCTTGCCGGTCGTCGGCCTATCCATGCCGGGATAGTCCTCGCCCGCCTTCGTGGCGAAGCGATACGTGCCGGCCTTGGGGAAAGTCACCGTGACCCGCGCCCCCATCATGTTCAGCTTGGCGTTGCCGGTCAGGCGAACCTTGGCGCCGCTCTTCTCGACGAGCGCCTGCGCCATAACATCGTTGTTGACGATCGTGAGCTTGCCGCCGCGTCTGAGGTGAACGGTCTGGGACGCGCGGAAGGCGCCACCGGCCACCGACCACGTGTGGCAGCCGTGCGTCTGGTGGCGGATGAGGACCGACACAGATTTTGGTGCCGCGGCCGAAGTCGCGGCTAGGGCTGCCGCCCCTCCGAGCGCAGCGAGCAGGCAGACGAAGCGCTTCATTTCCGACTCCTTTCAGAGAGGTGATGCACAGTCGAATCTTTGGCGCTCCGAACCGAGTTCGGTACCGTGATCCCACGCCGTTCCGGACCAGTGATCCCACGGTGTGTCGCCTCCGTGAAATCACGGTCGCACGCCGTCGGAAATTGGGCGTAATCTCCGTGCATGAATACCCAGGCCGGGGCTGCAGCTGCAGTGATGACGGCCGTGATCGTGGACGACCACGCCGTCGTCCGCGAGGGGACACGCCAGCTGCTCGAGCGGGGCGACGGGATAGAAGTCGTCGGGGAGGTAAGCACCGTCGCCGAGGCGATCGCGCTGGCGCGCACCGTTGTCCCGGACCTGATGGTCGTCGACGTCGAACTCCCGGACGGAAGCGGCATCGACATCGTTCGCGAGATCGTTCGGGCCGGCCTAGCGGTGCGGTGCCTGATGCTCTCAGCCCACGACGACTACGTCTATCTCTCCGAGGCACTTGCCGCCGGCGCCGCCGGCTACCTACTCAAGACGGCTGCCGCCGACGAACTCGTGGCCGCCGTCCGTGCCGTGGCGCTCGGCAGCGTCGTGGTCGACCAGGCGTTGTCGCGCCGCCTCAGCGGACGCAGCCGGGCCGGGGAACGGGTCGCTGAGACGCTCACCGCGCGCGAGTTCGACGTCATCCGGGCGCTGATGCGCGGACACTCGAACAAGGAGATAGCCGCCGAGCTTGGCGTCGGCGTTCGCACGGTCGAGAGCTACGTCTCCGCTGTGCTCGCGAAGCTCGGCGTGCGCTCGCGCACGGAGGCGACGCTCTTCGCAATCGAGCATCACCTCGTGTCGTCCGGCTCGGTCGAATGAGCGCGCACGCGAGCTCGGCGCGCCTGCCGCTGCGGAACATCGTCGTTCGTGTCTTCCATCCGCCGCTGCACGACCCTGCGTTCTGGGTCGTGCAGGGGATGGTCGTGATCTGGGCGATCGTCCACATCGAGGCCGATCTCCACAGCTTCGCGAACGGGATAATGCCGACCGGCGCGCCGATCGACCCGTTGCTCATACCTGTCGGCTATGCGGCGCTTCGGTACGGACTCTCGGGCGCAGCGGCGACAGCGGTGTGGGCGGGGCTCTTGTGGCTCCCCGACCTGCTGCTCTCGGATAACCAGGGTCATCCCGACCAGGACCTCATCCAGATAACAGTGGTCATCGCGGTCGCGCTCTTCGTTGGTCTCGAGATCGAGCGCGCGCACCTCGAGCAGGAGCGCGCCGAGGCAGCCGAGGCCGAGCGGCGCGCGGCCGAGCTCCACTACCACCAGCTCTTCGAGACGAACGCGTCGCCGATCCTGCTCGTCGACCCTGACGGCGTCGTGGCCGAGGCGAACGCTGCGGCCGCAGCGTTGTGGGGCCGCACCGTCGGGTCGACCAGCGAGCGCCTGCTCGGCAAGCGAGGCGAGGACATCGCCGAGGGTCGATCACCGGAGACGGTACGGCTGCAGACGCAGACCGGCGAGGAGCGGGACTACCGACTCTCGGTATCGCGACTCGGAGCCGACGCGGACGGCTCGCTGCGCCAGCTCGTACTGGAGGACGTCACCGAGGAGTACCTCGCCGGGAGCCAGGCGCGTGCCTGGGCCGGCGAGGTGCTCAGGGCTCAGGAGGAGGAGCGGCGCCGCATTGCGCGGGAGATTCACGACGACCCGCTACAGCGGCTCCTCCAGCTGGCTCGACGGATGGAGGCGCTCTCTTCGCCCGGCCACCCCGCGGACGGCGTCGACCGGCTCAGCGCAGCTCGCGACGAACTCCTCGACGTCATCGGCCACCTGCGCGACGTCACGCGCACGCTCCACCCGGCGGGGCTCGACCAGCTTGGTCTCGTCGCCGCAGTGCGCGGGATGCTCGCCGACGTCGAGGCCACGGAAGGCCTTACAACGGAACTGGCCGTGACCGGCGAGGTTGAGCGTGGAACGCCCGAGGCCGAAGTTGGCGTGTTCAGGATCACACAGGAGGCAGTGCGGAACGTCATCCGCCACGCCGATGCACATCGGCTCCGGGTCGAGCTCGCCTACAAGGACGGCGTCGTGCGAATGACAGTCGCAGACGACGGTCGGGGCTTCGACCAAGCCGCCACCGGGCCGGGGGTGGGGCGTCATCTCGGAACCCTCGGCATGCGCGAGCGGGCGAGTCTCCTCGACGGCCGGTGCGAGGTTCTCTCGACACCCGGCGACGGCACGCTCGTCACCGCGACGGTGCCGCTCCAGCGGACACCGCTGGCCGTTTACGCCTGACAGCGCCCCGCCACCTGCCGCCTTTCAACGACCTGCGCGTCTGCCGGGCGATCAACCTCGCCATAGACCGGGCCGTCGTGACGCACCTCACAGCGGCACGAGATCGCCGTCCAGACGGGCGTTGGCGCGGTCCGGATCTCAACTGCGCCAGTGCCCTCATCCCCGCCACCGGCGCACGCGGCACCTCGGTCACCGTCTTGGGGCCCGTCAAACAACACCCTGATCGGGCAGGCGGTCGTCCCCTACATCGTGCGCCTCTTGTGCACAAATCGCATCGTCGCCGGCCGGCTCTGGCTCTGGTGAGAGTCGGACGGCTCGGCTTCGTAGGTCGGCCGCTTTCGTTGGCACAGCTTTGGCACAGAGAGACCGGGAACAACGGGCAATGAGGGAACTCCTCGGTCGCCTGTCGGTGGAGCGTCTCAGGTTCGAGCCGCCGCCGAGCGGGCCCGATGGCCTCTGGTGGGCATTCGATTTAGTCGCCTACGATCGACGCGGCCGTGTCGCACTCGCTTGTGAAACAAAGAAAACGGTAGAAGAAGCCGACCGCCTCGAGCGTGACCTGAAGCTCTGGTGCAGCGGCAATCATCCCAACCGCGACCACCCCGACCCGAAGAACAACCACTACCGGAAATACCGTGGGCTTCTGGATCACAAGCCCCGTGCGCTCTGGATCATCGAGCCGGGAACCTTCGTCAACTCCCCTGACCGCCTCTTCCGCGTGAAGGTGAAGGACGACGAGATAGCGCGGTTCACGCCCGTCCGCGATCCCAGAGCCTTCTGATTCGGGCAGCCCCGGACGCCCAACCCATCGAGCGGGCCAGCCAGGTCTTCTCCAAGGCGTGCGATGCGCGAGCTTTCTTAGCCACCACGGCGTACACACACCGAGCAGTCAAGCCTGCGCACCATTTCGGCGATTGCCAGTCAGATCAGCTGCGGTCATGCCGATAGCGCAGGCTTTCGTAGTCAAGGTGATCACTCATAGTTCGGGGTTCTGCCACGAGTTGTGCAACCGCGGTTGCGTAACTGATGTAGGGTGTGTCCTGTGAGTGCGGGGCGGGTCTCGTGGGTGCTGCTCGCATACCGGTTGCCACGGGAGCCGTCGACGCCACGGAGCGCTCTTTGGCGCAAGCTGCGGAGGCTCGGTGTAGTTCAGGTACTCGATGGGCTAGCGGCGCTGCCGCTCGATGCCCGCAATCGCGAGCAGCTGGAGTGGCTGGCCGAGGAGGCTGTCGAGGCGGGTGGCGAGGCGACGATCTGGGTCGGCGAGCTCGGCTCGTCGGCCCAGGAACGTGAGCTCGCTGCGCGGATGGCCGAGGCGGTTGCAGTCGACTATCGCGCTCTGATCGAGCAAGCCGCAGCCGCGCGCGAGCAGCCGGCCGGACAGCGGCAGCGGACGCTGAAGCGGTTGCGCCGCGAACTACGGCGAATCCGCGCTCGTGACTACTTCCCGCCTCTCGAGCGCGAGTTGGCACAGCAGGCGCTCGAGGAGCTGGTGGCCTTGGTGGAGGAGCCGGTCGGATGAGGTGGGCAACCAGGCGTCACTGCCACATCGACCGTGCGGCCTGCGCCTGGCTGATCCTCCGCTTCATCGACGAGGACGCGGAGTTCGTATTCGTCGACGATCCCGACGAGGTGCCCGCTAATGCGACCCCGTTCGACATGCGCGGCGTCGAGCTCTCCCATCACGGCGGCGATTGCAGCTTCGAGACCTTCCTGCACCGCTACGAGCTGGTCGATCCGGTGTTGTGGGAGATCGCGAAGATCGTGCACGAGGCGGACCTCGCTGACGAGCGCTATGACGCCCCGGAAGCGCCCGGACTCGACGTTCTGCTCCGCGGACTCTCGATGATCCGCGACGACGCCGACCTGCTCTCGCTCTCAGGGCCGCTCTTTGACGGGCTCTACGAGTACCGCAAACGCGCTCTGCTGACCGGCAGAGAACCCTCATAGGAAAGGAGACACCCGATGAAGTGGGTCACGCGTGAACGACCGAAGACCGACCGGATCGCATGTCCCTGGCTGATCCAGAACTTCATCGACAAGGACGCCGAGTTCCTCTACGTACCCACCCACCAGGTACTCGAGGTAGCCGAGCGGGAGGGCGCGCACTCCTACGACGCCCCGAACGCCGAGTACACCCACCGCGACGGGCTTTGCTCGTTCGAGGTGCTACTCGAGGAGTACGAGCTCGACGACCCCGCCCTGCAGCTGCTGGCACGGATCGTGCACGGCGCCGACGTCGCCGACGATCGCGACGCGACTCCGCAGTCGCGTGGCTTGCTCGCCGTCGCCGAGGGCTTTCACCTGCTCAACCTGGGCGACCACCGCCAACTCAAGCTGTCGCTGCCCGTTTAC